>JBJEQM010000142.1:0-2223 GCA_051881755.1 Oscillospiraceae bacterium | reverse complement strand
TGACACTTATGATAAACGCGCGGCATATTTTCTACGGCATATCCATGCTGGACAAATTCAAGGGCACGGGCGCGAAAAAGCCCTATCTTATATTCGGAATGTGCGACGAAAGCTTCTCCGTTAATTATACTGCGGACGTTCCCGATAATGCGGACAAGGGCTGGTTTATGTTCTTCGTCACGCTGCTTGATCAATGCTATTGGGTTGTGGGAGCGACCCTCGGCGGACTTCTCGGCTCGGTCATCGGCTTTGACACAAAGGGTCTGGATTTTGCCATGACGGCGCTGTTTACCGTAATATTTCTGGAGCAATGGTCAAAGGACAAGAAGCATTTCAGCGCTGTCGCTGGAACGGGACTTTCCCTTATCTGCCTTATAATTTTCGGCACGGACAATTTCATTATACCCTCCATGCTCTGCATACTGGCGGTGCTGACAATATTCCGCCGTCACATTGAGGGAGGCGATGCAAAGTGACGCTCACGGAACAGATAATTACTATCGCCGCCGTAGTCCTCGGCACAATGGCTACACGCTTCCTGCCGTTCATAGTTTTTCCCGCAGGCAAGCCAACGCCCAAATATGTACAATATCTTGGCAAATATCTTCCTCCTGCGGTGTTCGGTATGCTGATAATATACTGCCTGAAAAGCGTCAGCATTTTTGAGGGAAGCCATGCTCTCCCCGAGCTTATTTCAATTGCCGTCACGGCGGCGCTGCATTTATGGCGGAAGAATATGCTGCTGTCAATTGCGGGCGGCACGGTATGCTATATGCTTTTGGTGCAGTTTATTTTTGTATAATCGGGAAATTATACTGCATAATATGAAAAAGGAGCGTTTATCTTGCTTGGAAAAATACATTCAATCGAAAGCTTCGGCACGGTGGACGGTCCCGGCGTGCGTTATGTTGTATTTTTAAAGGGCTGTCCAATGCGGTGCTTATACTGCCACAATCCCGACACATGGGAGATGAGCGGCGGCAGGGAGATGTCCGGGTCGGAAATCATCGCGGAGTATGAGTCCGTCCGCGAATTTCACAAGAGCGGCGGAATTACCGTCACGGGCGGCGAGCCTTTGATACAGCAGGAATTTGTCACGGAGCTTTTTACATTGGCGCACGAACACAATATACACACCTGTCTTGACACCTCGGGCGTGACCTTTTCACGGGAGCGCCTTGACGATTTTGAGCGGCTCATGTCCGTCACCGACCTTGTAATGCTTGATATAAAGCACATTGACGATGATGAGCACATAAAGCTGACGGGACACTCCAACAAAAATATACTGGACTTTGCCTTATGGCTTGGGGAAATAAAAAAGCCCGTCTGGATACGCCACGTTGTTGTGCCGAATATCACGGACAACGAGGTATATCTTGACAGGCTCGGACGTTTTATTGCGGGCATACCGTCTCTTAAAGCGCTGGACGTTCTCCCCTACCATGATATGGGCAAGGAAAAATACAAGGCGCTGGGCATTGAATACAAGCTTGCGGACGTTCCCCCTCTGCCCAAGGAGGACGCCGTCAAGGCGCGGGATATTATAATGAACGGGCTTAAAGCGCAGCTTCATTCACGCTGATTCTTTAGACTTTCTGCGGATATACAGCAGATACTTCACCCCGAAAAATACCGACATTGCCACGTTTATTGTCAGCGAGGCGATAAACGCGGGCGAGGTGGGGTCGTCCATGGCAAGTCCCGTTATTGTGCTGCATATCATGCCCGGAAGCGTTCCCAGCATAGAGCCCATAACGTAGTTCTTCCACTTTATCTGGGACGCGCCCGCATACATACTGACGATATCATAAGGCAGGCAGTTTATTATCCTCAGGAAAAATACAAAATATATTTCGTTGGACATATTCAGCTTCTGGATCTGCTCCATTTTTTTATGCTTGCCGATAAGCCGCTGCACAAAATCCCGCTCGGCAAATCTGCCGATGAAGTACGGTATATTTATCATGCAGAACGTGCCTATAGTATTGATAAGCAGCGCTGTGAGCAGATTTGGCGATATGCTTCCGCACGCCAACATAATGACCAGCATGGGGAAGAAAAAGGTCAGGGATTTCAGCGAGTACATACCGATAATGACCAGCGCCGCCAGCCATATATTGTCGGGTGTATACTCCAGCAGCTGCTCTGTCTTTATATGGCGGAACACGGTAAAATACAGCACCGCGCACACGGCTATCATAACAAATGGCGCAGCCTCCA
>JBJEQM010000141.1:0-2234 GCA_051881755.1 Oscillospiraceae bacterium | reverse complement strand
GAACCCTGCATATTCATTGACTGGAAAAATGCCGTGATAATATATTCTTTTTCTCCGTCACCGGTTTTAATTGTTACAGTGTCGCCTATATCTGCCTTTATGCTTTCGGCGGCAATTCTTGTTATGGCTATCTCACCGCTGTTTTGCGGTGCTGTTCCCGCAGTGTATTCATACATATCCATAGTCGAGCCTGTGCCTTGATAGGTGGTTATCTTGCTTTCACAGCCGTCATGGGATACGGTAAAATAAAAGAACAGCTCCTGTATGCACTCTGCGGGCATCCCGTTTTTGTCAAGAGTTTCTTCCATATCGTCAAGATAATCTTCAAGCTTTTCTCGTCCGCCCTCTGTCATAAAACCCATTATTTCATCCCCCGGATTCATTGTAACATCGCAGGGAGCTATACCGAATGTGCTTACTAGACTGTCGCTTTTCAAGGTAGAAACGGTCGCGGAAAGCATAAACAAAAGCGAAAGGCAAAGGAAGAAAGTAAGTGTAATAATGCCGTACCGCTTGGGACTGCTTACAATATCGTTTGCCGCAAGAAAAGCAGTTGTCCCCAGCTTTGAGCGTCCAAGGCTCATTATGCTCTTTTTGCGAAAGCGCTCGCCCGTCTGACCGTTTCTTATGGCGTCGATAGGGGTCATTTTCTTTACCTTGCCCGTACAGCCGAAACAGAACAATAATATCACAGCAACAACGAATACCGCACAGAAAATGTTGATAAAAGCTGTGTTCTGATTACTTATAATGACCGACTTTGAGGAAACGTTCATAAGCATTTTACCGAACGGGAAACTGAGTGCAAGACCAATGACCGCGCCAATGACCGACAGCGCCGCATACTTTACAAGATACAGCCCGCGTATTTTCATGTTGCCGATACCGATAGCCTTCATCACGCCTATCTCGCGGAATTCCTCGGAGAGCGTAAATGTTATAGTGAAGCGCAGCACTACAAATGCAACTGCAATAAGTATAAGGCTCACCACAAGGATAATGCCTGTTACTATCATATCAAAAACGTAGGTGAATTTGATAAGTGCTTTGTCCATTGTGAAAGTAAAGCTGTCGGTTATGCCCGATATTTCGGAAAGCATTTTTTCAACATTGGCAGTATGTATGTAACAGAATTTTCCGCCGTACATTGAATTTATCATTTCATTTGATGTAAATGTTTCAAAATCCTCGGCGCTGATAATGAATCTGGTCATTGACATCATTTCAGAGCCGAGAACAGCGTCCTTGAAACCGCCTGCAAGGGTAAATTCCTTACTCACACCACCAATTTCTACAGTGATCTTATCACCGATATTAAGCCCTACATTTTCCATAGCATAACCCGTCATATAAAACTCGCCGGGCTTGACACTTTTAAGAATAGTGTTGTCGTCAAGAAAATAATTTATTGAAATATCCTTGTCGCTCTGCAGAAACTGTGTGTTTGAAGAGGCGTTCAACAGCTCGCCGTCACGGAGGACATTTGACAGCGACATATATATTACCTCTTCAATACCGAAACTGTCAATGCTTGGCGCATTTTTTATAATTTCACCAATATCATCAGCCGAAACCTTGTTCATAGTCGCCGCAAAATAATCGGGTGCGTCTGCCATATCAAGATAATTGTCCAGCGCCGTAGTAACGCTTATAATATTGTTCACGCTTGAGGAAACGAACATAGTCGCAAGTATAATGAATACCAGCAGGATAACGTTCATTGCCCTTTTTCGTTTAAGGTCCTTTTTCAGTATTCGCAGATACATTTTCATGCTCCTTTCATCGTTGTGACTATATTGTAGCATGAAAATTATTAAATAATCCTTAAATCCCACGGACGGTGGAGCGCTATAGTTATGATGACCACCAAAAGACCGTTCCAAGACCATCTGTCGGCGCACCGATACTATGTCTGACAACACCATAGGATTCTATTTTCAGCTGCATAATCAAAAAAATCAAGAATAACATTTCTCAAACAAAACCTAAAAAATCTTAAACAACCTTTTGTATAATGCAATAAAGAACGGAGCCAACTATAAATAAATCAATAGGGAAGTGAAAAAATTCACAAAGAATTAACAAGATGAAAAATGGACATAGCACATCAGACCGCCGAGAGGCAGCCAAAAAAATCTATGAAAAAAATCAATGTTATTCAGAACGAACTTCGTAGTTCTTACCTGACTTCATAAGCGAATAAATAAGGCGACAAAGTTTCTTCTGCATATGCC
>JBJEQM010000140.1:0-2238 GCA_051881755.1 Oscillospiraceae bacterium | reverse complement strand
AAAAATCAAGCAAAAGCTTGCATATATGGGTTTTGCGCAGATTTTTTGTCTACACATTGATTAAGAATTAGTATTAATGAAGATATTCCGTCGGCACGGATTTTGTAAGCCACACGCCGTTTTCCGAAAGATAAAATTTATATCCATTACGGTACATTTCCCCTGTGTACACCGTGAAAATATGGGGCTTGCCGTGACGTTTACCCACCTTTTCGGCGGTGACCGTATCCTTGGAAAGATGGACATACAGCCGCGTCTGCGGCGTTAAGCCCTGCTGCATGATGGACTCCACAAAGCGCTCGGCTGTGCCGTGATAAAGATACTCGGGCGGCTCGCACTCCCGAAGCTCCACGTCTACATTGACGGAGTGTCCTTGATTGGCGCGGATTTTTGTCCTGTCCTCGCTGAAAGAGTAGCGCTGCTTGCTGTCCGTGCGGACGACCTCCTCCAGTATACTCATATCAATGGTAAATTTCCCGCTTTTGTTTATACCGTCAATAAGCTCGGTTACGTCCGCCCAGCCGTGTTCGTCCAGTGTAATGCCGATGACCTGCGGTTTGTGACGCAGTATAAGGCTGATAAATTTGCTTAGGTTTGTTAAATCTGTCATACATTCATCTCCACTCGGAATTTATCCTGACCGTACTCGTATACCGCGTCCTCCGCGTCATATTCGAGAGCAACAATATCACCGTCGGTTTCCTGCACATGAAAGTAAAATGTGTACTCCGCATATCCGTCGGGGTGCATTGTAAGATACATGGGCTTATCGTATATAGTACCCTCCGCCTCGGGAATAATTTGCTCCGACAGCTCCGACACTTCCACTTTGTACAGCAGACTTTCATCGCAGGATAAATCATAAAAGCTTCTGCTATACTCCTCGCCGCGTACATTTATGTACTTCAGGCTGAAACGCAGCGGGTGCACATACCGCGCATAATTGGTAAGATTTTGCATACGCATTTTCACTATAACATAATTGGGATTTGCCGACCGCTTGACAGTGAAGCAATAGGACATTACATCGGTGGTCACGGAATATTCCCCCGCCTGCGGAGTCAAGGGCGCGTTCAGCTTTTCCGTGGAGCCCAAGTCTTTGAGCAGGCTCTCCTGCACCATATATCCGTCTGCCGCGTCCGCAAATACCAGACCGCTCATATCCGGACAGGATTCCTCAAAGTCGGCATATTCAAGCGATGACACCTTATATACTTCTTTCTCGCTGCCGTCACAAACAAACGCAAGCTGTATAGTCTGCGCCGTATCGGGAGCAAGCTCAAAGGGGTCTCCCGCAGTGGGAACGCCCAAGCCGTCCTCGCTTATGGGCGTGTCGATACAGTATGTGGAGCTTCCTCCCATAAGCTCCAAGGCTTGCGGAGCAAAGGTTATGGGTTCGTCCGATACATTTTTTACGTTCATCTCGGCGAAAAGCACATAGTCCTCCTCGCGGATATCCTGCTTTTTTACAAGACTCCAATAGCAGCGCGCGGAATGTATATCCGTAAATTCCAGCGTGGCGGACAGCTTCTCGTTCTCGAAATAATACTGATTTTCCGACGCGACAAGCGGGTCGTATTTCATGGGCGCGGCGGTTTCCTCCGCTATCTCCTCGACGGTTTCCTCGATAATTTCCTCGGTCAGAGCTTGGGTCTTTGCCGCCTCCGTCACGGGCGCTTTGGTCGTTATTATCGTGACAACATCGGTCTGCGCGGCTATCTCCACAGGCTCGGAAGTCACGTCGGACTTACGCTCCGTGCTGCGTATAAAAAATAACGCCGCGACCGTGATACAGCATATCAGCACGATAATAAGGGCAAGCCGCATTGTTTTTGAGAAGCGCTCAAACTTTACATTATCCGTGATTTCGTTAAGCTTATCCTCACGCAGCTGCACGGTTTCCTCCTGCTTACGCTGCTCTACGAGAGCGGTCTCCTGCGCTATGAGCACGTTGCGGCGGTATATAGCGTCTTTGTTTTCGGCGAAGCTTTCCGCAGTATCATGCTCGTCATACTCCGGGAACATCTCCGCGGCAAAATCCGGCGACACAACGTCTCCGCCGCAGTCGGGGCAAACCTCACCCTCATATTTTTTTCCGCATAAAGCACATTTTACCATTTTTGTCCCCCTGCCATATAATTACATTATTGCTCAATATTTTCAAGCAGACTGTCCCGAACCATATATTCGCCCTTGGGAGCGTTAAAATAAAGATTTTTCATATCCGGACAAGGCTCG
>JBJEQM010000139.1:0-2242 GCA_051881755.1 Oscillospiraceae bacterium | reverse complement strand
AGCGGTTTTGTAGGATATATAATATAAATATAAAAATATGAAATGGGGTAAATTTTATGTCAGCAACAGGGAAAACTATCCCGAAGCACTCAAGGGTGCTTTACAAAATCATAACCGTCGGTTTAATGGCGGCACTGGTCTTTTTAGGAAACTATCTCCAGATAAAAATACCTAACGGAATGTTGGTAACAAGAGTACATCTGGGCAACTCAATGTGCCTGCTGGCAGGTCTGCTTTTCGGCGGAGTCAGCGGCGGACTTGCCTCGGGTATCGGCGCAGGACTTTACGACCTGTTCGATCCCGCCTATATCGTGTCCGCACCCTACACATTCTTCTCCAAGTTTGCAATGGGCTTTACCGCAGGTCTGCTCCGCAAGAGCGGCGAGAAAAAGCGCGTTATCGCGGCGGCGGCTGTTGGTCAGCTGGTGTACATCGTGCTATACCTGCTGAAAAGCTACTTTACCATTATTATCCTCGGCGGCACTTCCGAAGCCGCATGGGCGGCGGTCGGCACAAACGCTGTCACGTCCACCATTAACGGCGTGCTTGCGGTGATAATCTCCGTTCCGCTGTACTTCCTGCTCCGCGCGGCGCTGAAGCATACCGCAATATACGGTCTTATTGCCGAGCAGGACGGCGATAAGGAGAAAAAAGGATATTTCAATCCTCTCACCGCTTTGCTTACAGTGTTTGCAATTATAGTAACCGTCATCTTTACCGTCAACCTTGCCGCTGCAAACAAGATAAAAGCACAGGAAGAGGAAAAGGAGCAGCAGTATATCTCCCGTATTGAAGAGCTTGAAGATCAGGTATCGTATCTTTATGAGCAGCTGGGCGTTGAAGTGCCCGTCGCCGAAGAAGCGGAAGAATAATGTGTATATCAAAAGGGACTGTTTTTGAGCAGTCCCTTTTTGTGTGCTATCTGATATATTTATCCGCAAATTCCCGTATCTTGCCCCAGTACAGGTCGGGAGCGACGGCGCTTGACTGGATATGTCCCGCGCCCTCCACGGCAAGCTTCTCCTTGTCGCCTGCGGCGGCTTCATAAAGCTCGTCCAGCATGGAGAATGGCACGAATTTGTCCTCTGTGCCGTGTATCATAAGTATGGGTATATTGCTGCGGCGCAAAGCGTCGACCGCGCTTGCTTCCTTAAAGCCGAAGCCGTGTACAAGCTTGCAGTACAGCGATACTATATTAAGTACGGGGAAAGGCGGGATATGGAAAATATCCGTAAGCTGCAGCTTGAACTCGTCCCAGACGGACGTATAGCCGCAGTCCTCCACGA
Organism: Oscillospiraceae bacterium; assembly: GCA_051881755.1. GTDB lineage: Bacteria > Bacillota > Clostridia > Oscillospirales > Ruminococcaceae > UMGS363. The sequence continues at coordinate 956 of JBJEQM010000139.1, read as the reverse complement.
TGACCTTTACATTGGAGGGGAGATGCTCGCCTGCCGCCATCATGACCTCCGCCGCGCCCATGGATATGCCGTAAAGGAGTATCTCCGCCTGAGCGTCGCGGGCGGTTATGAAGTTGATATAGCCGCAAATATCCTTGCGCTCCAGCCAGCCCATGCCGATATATTTACCCTGCGTGGAGCCTGAGGCTCTGCCGTCCACCGCCAGAACGTTATATCCCAGCTTGCGGAAATTGTATGCCTGATAGCCCATTTCCTCGGCGCAGTCCTTGTAGCCGTGACAAAGCACGGCATATTTGCGCGACGGCTCGTCCGCTTTCAGCAGCAGCGCGTGTACCTTAACGCCATCGTTGGTAAGCAGGTTGACGTCCTCGGCGTTGGCAGCGAACCACTCGCGGAAATTCCTGCCGCGCTCGTCCATAGCTTTGGCAAGATCCTGCTGCTTTTCGGAAAGATCTCCGTCTCCTTTGCGGAAACCGCACTTAACGTCGAAGCTGTTCTTTCCGCTGCCGAGAGCGAAGTCGCAGAAATGTTTGGATACAGCCGCGGCGGCAGCGGTCAATGCTGCTGCGGCGATAATTATTTTAGTGAAAGTTTTCATATTCAGCCTCTTTTTTCGGAATATTGATACTTAAATAATACCATACTGTTCACAAAAAATCAATAGCTTCTACTAAAAATAATTACAACAAATTTTTTCCGAAAAACTATTGACAACACAATCGTAAAGTGATATAATAATTTATGCTGATTGAAGATGCGTTGCTAGCTCAGCTGGATAGAGTGACTGGCTACGAACCAGTAGGTCAGGGGTTCGAGTCCCTTGCAGCGCACCAAAAAGCAAAACCGTCCGAATTTTCGGGCGGTTTTTTATTGCTGCGATAAATTGGAATTTTGCGTACTGCGCTAATACTAAACACCAATAAAAAACGGAAAAAAATCTGCGCCGAAATCCAATA
>JBJEQM010000138.1:0-2244 GCA_051881755.1 Oscillospiraceae bacterium | reverse complement strand
ATTTTTTATTCCAAACAATTTTCAGCTCGCCCAGTATATTTTTCCCGTTGATAATAACTCCTCTGAATATCCTGTATATCCAGCCAATTGGGAGCAATATCCTGTGCCTGTAGAAAAATGGAGCATACTCCTTGAAAAACTCGGCATTTGGAAAGAGCCTGCTCATAATATACCGCAGCTTGGACCTGCTGCCCGTCTGTGCTGCAAGCTTGTCCATGCGATTTTCAACGCTCTGCTTATGCGTGCCGTATGTGCCCGAAAGCAGATAATATTCAAGCATCTTCCTATCGTCCTCCGACAGCTTTGGCAGTTCGGCAGACGAGAATACCTTCATAGCAAGTGCGCGGGATCTACGCTCAAACTCACCGATACCAAGCTTATCAAGCTCGCCGCCGATATAGTTCCAGTCTAACTTGCCGCCCTTTGCCCAAAGATATACAAAACAGTCTAACAGCGAACGCAGTCCCGTTCCGCCTGCGCTGTAATGCTTGTACTCATGTACCGTCATGAAAATGTAAAAATCCTCGTCTGTAAAATGATATCCGTATTCATTGTCGTTATCCTTTACAAGGCGGCTTTTCACAGCGGCATAGTAGTCGTGTATATTTTTGTCCGATTGCTCACTGTAAAGCTTTGTGTGCAGCTCAAAATTGTATACGGGCGGCTTCATGTATGTATCATGGTGACACTTTCCCACGGACTCGGCGGCATATCCCCTGACCTGCATAAACTCCATGACCTGTTTCTGAAAGCTGCTGTCATAAAGTATATCGTTGTCCGCCATCTGCCGCATACCTGCCTTGGGGTACATATCTTTCAGTATGATACCTTTCAGCGGCATATACCATATACCGTTCTGCTCAAAATATCCCAGTATCTGCGCCCTTTCCGCGTCCAGCAGGATATTTTTCCGTATAGCTTTTGCCTTTACTTCACGCCACTTGTCCGACAGGGTAACACCTGCCGACTCCAGAGCCATGGCGGAAATTGCCGTCAGGCTGTGATATTTCGATACGGCATACAGCTTATCAAGGTCAATATTTTCCGTATCGGGGACAATTCCGTTTATGGCGCAGGCGGCAAGATAAAGCATATCATAAGCCGTGTTTTTCATTTCCGTTTCCGTCATATTTTGCCCTCCGTTTCTATCCCGCTTTCGGAAAATTTTATTATCTTATGGCATATTTCAAGCGCCGCAGGACGGTGCGTTACGATAAGCACGGTCTTGTCCGTCATACTCCGCAGATTTTGCAGTACGTTTCTCTCGGTCTGCTCGTCCAGTGCGCTTGTGGCTTCGTCAAGGAGAAGTATGGGTGCGTCGGAGAAAACCGCACGGGCAATTGCAATACGCTGCATTTGTCCCTCGGAAAGACCCGCGCCCCTTTCGCCAAGCATTGTATCAATGCCGCTTTCAAGCTTGTGCACGAACTCGTCCGCACAGGATATTTTCAGCGCTCGCTCTATGTCATTATCACAGGTTTCCCTCGCTCTGTCGGCAAAAGAAACGATGTCGCGCACGGTGCCGCTCATAAGCTGATTGCCCTGCGGAACATAGGCAAACAGCCTGCCCCATTTTGACGTAAGCTCGGTTTCGCCCCCCGATGTTACAAGATACCGTCCGCCCTCGTCAAGAGGATAAAGACACATCAGCAGCTTTAGCAGCGTGGATTTACCGCAGCCCGAATGTCCCGTAAATGCCACATATTCGCCCTTGCTTATCTCAACATTTACATTTTTCATCACAACGGGCATACTGTCCTTTTGTGCATTATCCTGCGTGGGCGGAAGATATGTAAAGCAGGCATTGTCAAGCCGTATGCCCTTGAAGCTGTCCGCATAAAAGCGATGTATCTCCTCCGAGCCGAGCACGCCCTCGGGACAGTGCTCCTCAAAGCATTCCGCCTCCATAAGGCGCTCCGCGCTTGCTGTCATGGCGTAAAATCTCGGCAGATACCCTGTTATATTGGCAAAGGGCGACTGTATTTGCGAGATAAGCTGCAATATCGCCATAAGTGTGCCGTAGCTCAGCGTGCCGTTCATTATACCCACACCGCCGTAAGCGACGCCGAGAAGATACATACCGTTCATCGCACCCGCAAAGCCGATGTTGCATATATTGGAGAAATTGTTGCGTTTCATACGTGCCTTTTTGTGCTCGCCCATTCTCTCGGCGGCATCGTCCTCCACCTGCTTTTCGGCGGCAAAGGAGCGCACCACAAGCAGACTGCCAAGGCTCTCCTGCAT
>JBJEQM010000137.1:0-2247 GCA_051881755.1 Oscillospiraceae bacterium | reverse complement strand
ATATGCAAATGTAAAAAAATACCTTGTAAAATATGTCGGGATATATTGAAATTTTACTGAATACATGGTATAATATGAGGTATGAAACAGCGGTATATACATAATACCGCGTGATGTGAGCATAATAAAATTATGTCGTATGATCATAGCTGAAAAAATGGAGGATATTGATATGAAAGAATTTACTTACACCATCACCGACGAGCTGGGTATCCACGCAAGACCTGCAGGTCTGCTTGTCAAGGAGGCGGCTAAGTTCGGCTGCGAGATAAAGATAGCCAAGGGAGAAAAGTCCGCCGACGCAAAGCGCCTTTTCGGCGTAATGGGCATGGCGGTCAAGTGCGGCGATGTGGTCACCGTTACCTGTAACGGCGACGGCGAGGAAGAGGCTTATGAGGCTATGAAGAAATTCTTCGGCGAAAATCTGTAATATCCGAGGGGGATATATCTATGACGATCATTGATGGCAAGGGCGTTTACGGCGGTATCGCCGTGGGCAGGCTCTCTTTTATCAAGCACAGGGACGCGGAGGTCAGCCGCAGGCGTATAGAAGATACCGCCGCAGAGCTGGCGCGCTTTGAAAGGGCAAAGGCGGAGTCCGTCAAGCAGCTGGACGCTCTTTACGATAAGGCAGTCCGCGAGGTGGGCGAGGCAAACGCCCAGATATTCGATATCCACCGCATGATGATCGAGGATATGGATTACAACGAATCGGTTGAGAATATCATCGAGTCCCAGCAGGTGAACGCGGAGTATGCCGTTGCCGTTACTGCGGATAATTTTGCCGAGATGTTCGCCGCCATGGACGACGAGTATATGAACGCGCGCTCGGCGGACGTCAGGGATATATCCAACAGGATAATCGGCAATCTCACGGGGGAAATATCGGAAGACGGGGAAGTCTCCGACGGCAAATGTATCGTCTGCGCCGACGACCTTGCTCCCAGTGAGACGGTGCAGCTTGACAAGGACAAGGTGCTGGCGTTTGCCACAAGCTTCGGCTCTGCAAATTCCCACACCGCCATTCTTGCGCGCACCATGAATATCCCCGCGGTCATCGGTCTTGGGGAGGATTTCACGGAAAAGTACGACGGCAGGAATGCCGCCGTGGACGGCTTCACGGGCAAAATATACATCGACCCCGACGAGGAGACCTTAAAGGAGCTGTATGTCCGCCGCGACGAGGAGCTGCGCCGCAAAGCCCTTTTGCAGGAGCTTAAAGGCAAGGATAACGTAACTCTGGACGGCACAAGGATAAATATTTACGCCAATATCGGCGGCACAAAGGATATCGGCGCGGTGCTGATGAACGACGCAGGCGGCATCGGTCTTTTCCGCAGCGAATTTCTGTATCTTGAACGGGAGGATTTCCCCGACGAGCAGGTGCAGTTTGCGGCATACAAAAAGGTACTGGAAAGCATGGCGGGCAAGCGGGTCATTATCCGCACCATGGATATCGGCGCGGACAAGCAGATAGGCTATTTCAACCTTGAAAAGGAGGAAAATCCCGCGCTGGGCTGCCGCGCCATAAGGATATGTCTGAACCGTCCCGAGATATTCCGCACGCAGCTGAGAGCCCTGTTCCGCGCGTCCGTTTACGGCAGACTTGCCATAATGTTCCCAATGATAACGTCTCTTTGGGAGGTCAGGGAGATAAAGCGCGTTATCGAGGAGGTCAAGGCGGAGCTGACGGCGGAGGGACTGGAATATTCCGACAGCGTTGAGATAGGCATTATGGTGGAGACCCCTGCTGCGGCGGTAATAAGCGATATACTTGCGCCCGAGGTGGACTTCTTCAGCGTAGGCACTAACGACCTTACGCAGTATACTCTTGCGGCGGACAGGCAGAATCCACGTCTGGAGCGCTTCTGTGACCCTCATCACGAGGCGGTGCTGCGGCTGATAGAATTTGCGGCGAAGAACGCTCACGCTCACGGCAAATGGATAGGCATATGCGGCGAGCTCGGCGCGGACACGGAGCTTACGGAGCGCTGGCTTAGAATGGGTATCGACGAAATATCGGTATCTCCGCACTTTGTGCTGGCACTGAGGGATAAGGTAAGGAATATCGATCTGAGAAAGTAACGGTTTTTCGCGCTCGTATTTTTTACGGGCGCGTTTGTTAAATTAAGAGAATAATACTAAACACCAATAAAAAACGGGAAAAAATCTGCGCCGAAATCCAATATATGCAAGATTGTCGGCTTGATTTTTTCCATATTTTAAATGGTGTTTAGTATAATACTA
>JBJEQM010000136.1:0-2253 GCA_051881755.1 Oscillospiraceae bacterium | reverse complement strand
TTCTCTGGCATACCAAAATTCCTGTCCGTCATCATTAATATGTTTAATATCTTCAAAAATCTGCTCACTATATACTATTACTTCCTCCACAGAAATATCCTCCATATTATTTTGTATTCTGCGCGGCAGGCTTTCTGCGGCTGAGCACCTTTCTCAGGGTGCTTAATATTGCTTCAAAGTTGAATATGACCATTACGACAAACAGCACTATAAGCTGCAAATATGTCAGCTTTGGCTCCTTTACGGCGACAAACGCCATATAGCACACCACTACCATATTAACAAACAGCTTGGGGAAGCTTACCTTAAATCTTACATAGCTGCGCGCGTCGAAAATTCTTACGGCATAGCAGGCGAAATACGAAGCCGCCGTGGCGATAGCCGCTCCTGTTGCGCCGAGATCGGGCACAAGCAGCAGATTTAACAGCAGATTTACCGCCGCCGCCACAAGGCTGGTCAGCAGCGAATTGACGCTCCTTTTCCGCACGCTGTATATGCTGGACAGGAACTGGCACAGGCATTGGAATACCATGGCGATTATCAGTATGGGCGTATAATGATACGCCGTAACATATTCCTCGGCTACGAGAATATGGGTCAGGGGCTTGACTATCATAATAAGTCCCGCCGCACCGATAAACAGCAGCGACGAATATGCGCCGTATACCCTGCCGTAAAATTTGCTCAGACCCTTGTCGTCCTTATTTTCAATGGCGGACATCTGCCACGCCTGATAGAATATTGTGGTGACAAACAGCAGCAGGGTAGGTATCTTGTGCGCGGCGCTGTAAATTCCGTTTACGTCCTCGCCCACAAGATTGATGACGAACAATCTGTCCGAAGCGGAGGTTATGCCCCAGAGGATATATGTAGGGATAAGGGGCGCGGAATATTTCACCATATCAATAAAAAGCTGCTTGTTAAGATACTTGAAATCAAAGTATTTATGGAGCTGCGCTATAAGGGTAAGCAGCACAAAGGATATGATATCCGAAATTATCGTGGCGAGTATAAAGCCCGTCACGCCCATTTTGAACACCGCAAGGAAAAGTATATTGCATATGCAGGTGGTCAGCATGGAGAAGATACCGTCGGCGGCATAGAGCTTCACAAGCCCTCTTGCGCGGACAAAGCTCGAAGCAAGCTGTCTGAACGTGGAGCAGTAGCAGTATACATATAGTATAAAAGCATAGCCCCCCGCACCGGGTATCATATTCAGGAACGGCGAAAATGCCGCCAGAAGTATAAGTCCTGCCGTGGCGCTTGTCAGGGCGACGGTGTATATTTTCTTGTTGTCGTACGCTTTATCAATGCCGAAGCGGATAAGGGCATCCGCCATGCTGAGTGAAACAATGGGGTAAAGTATGTTCTGCACCTGATAGAGCAGGTCGGCGGTGCTGTACTCCTCCGGCAACATACAGCCGGTATAAAGGCGCACCAGAAAGAAGCTCACAAGCTTTGCGCCGAAAGAGCCTATTGCAAAAATAATGGTATTTCCGGCAAGCTTTTGGTATTTATTCATTATAAAATAATACTCCCTGTATAATTATATATCAGACGTCAATGTACTTTTTGCTGTTGAGATGAAGAACGTCCAGAGCAAATTTTACCAATGATATACCGCCCAGAGCCACAGCCGCTATCCAAAGACCTCTCCAGAAATTTTTGCTCATAACAATTACCTCCAAATAAAATATAGTTATTATATATTATATCATATACTTTGCAGAAATGAAATACCTTTTTTTAAATTCGGGATAAAATTACTGCTTTCTCCATGACATAATTTGTCAGGGATATGCCTTTTCTCACGACCTGCTGCTCCTTGATGACCACATATCCGCGGCGGAGGAAAAAGGGCTTTGCCGTAATTGAGGCGTGAGTTACTATCCTGTCCGCGCCGACAGCACTCTCAAGCTCATCGCATATTGCCGAAGCGATACCTCGGCGCAGGAAGTCCTTGTGCACATACAGCCTGTCAAGATATCCCGTACTGTCAATATCCCCGAAGCCCACTATCGCGCCGTTTTCTGTGGCGGCGACGGTATAATGCTCCAAAAAGGAGCGGTCCCATGCTTCCAAGTCCACGTTTCCGTCCGCCCACGCGTCAAGCTGCTCGGGAGCATAATCCTGTGCGTTTACGGTGTGTACGGTATCGTAAAAAAGCCTGGCGAAATGTATGCAGTCCGAGGGAGTGTATTTTCTTATGTGCATTTGGCTGCTCCTTTGCGATGATTTTTTCGGCAGCTTTGT
>JBJEQM010000135.1:0-2254 GCA_051881755.1 Oscillospiraceae bacterium | reverse complement strand
GCTCGCCCTGTCTGCCCTCGATGATAGCGTCAGCCATAGCGCCTGCAATAAGCTTAACGGCTCTGATAGCGTCGTCATTGCCGGGGATAACGTAATCAACGTCATCGGGGTCGCAGTTTGTATCAACAATAGCAACTACGGGGATACCGAGCTTCTTAGCTTCGGAAACAGCAATTTTTTCCTTGCGGGGGTCAACTACGAAGAGAGCGCCGGGGAGCTTCTTCATTGTCTTGATACCGCCGAGGAACTTTTCGAGCTTTTCGATCTCAAGTTCAAGCTTAACAACTTCCTTCTTGGGGAGGAGGTTGAAAGTGCCGTCAGCTTCCATCTCGTGGAGCTGCTCCAGTCTCTTGATTCTTCTCTGGATAGTCTTGAAGTTAGTCATCATACCGCCGAGCCATCTTGCGTTTACATAGTGAACGCCTGCTCTTGTAGCCTCTTCCTTTACGGAATCGCCTGCCTGCTTCTTTGTACCTACAAAGAGAACAGTGTCGCCGTTTGCTGCTACGTCACGGATAAAGCTGTAAGCTTCGTCAAGCTTCTTTACAGTTTTCTGGAGATCGATGATATAGATACCGTTTCTCTCAGTAAAAATGTAAGGTGCCATTTTAGGGTTCCATCTTCTTGTCTGGTGACCAAAGTGTACACCGGCTTCAAGAAGCTGTTTCATAGATACTACGCCCATTGTTTAATTCCTCCAAATTGGTTTTATTATATATCCTCCGCCCGATTTAGCTTAACATAAACTCGCATTTCTGCAAGCACCAACTGTTAAAAATGCGGACGTGTGAATTACTGAAATATTATATCATACTTTACCGTATTTTTCAAGTCCCGATGCAACGTCATTTTTTACAAACTTTTGCGGTTGACCTGCACTTTTTTTGATACATTTGCTTCATCTGCTGATATAAGTATAGTATCCGTGCCGATAATATCAATATCCTTACACTTTATAACAAGGTCGTCCTCGCGCCCCATGAGCCCGAAAAACTTATATCTGCCGTAGACCACAAGCGCCTTGACGGACATATCCCCCGTGTCGAACTCGATATCGTCGGCATAGCCAAGCTTTGTGCCCGTGCGGACGTTGATTATCTCCTTGCTGCGGATATCATTTAGTGTGCATTTCATATGTATACCTCCGACATAAATTTTATTATACTATATTTATGCCGAAGTATGCCTGTACTATTTCAATTCCACGATAGTTACGCCGTCCTCGCCCTCGCCGAACACTCCCGAGCGGAAGCTGCTGACGGACGGGTGACTTTTCAGATGCTGCTGTATGCCCTTGCGGAGTATGCCCGTGCCCTTGCCGTGAATGACCGTCAGCACCTTGACTCCAGTCAGCACGGCGTTGTCGATGAACATATCCAGCTCGTGTATGCCCTCGTCCACCGCACAGCCGCGTATGTCAAGCTCCATCGACGATGAGCGCTGCATTTTGCCGCGCACGCCCTTGGTGGATATCTTTTTGCTCTGCACCGTCACCTTTTCGGGCTCCAGCAGCCGAAGCTTGCTGATATTGACCTTGGTCTTCATGATACCCGCCTGCACGAAAACATTTCCGTTGGAGTCGGGGTCGCTGACCAGTACGCCCTTTTTGTCTATATCAAATATGAGTACATTGTCGCCCTTTTTCAGCGCTCGGGGCAGCTTATACTCCTTGCGCTCGCGGTTCTGCACGGGATTTGCCGTGTCATACATCTTATCCAGCGCGGACTTGTTTTTCGACTTAGCACCCGCCGCCATACGTGAGAAATCCGCCTTGTCTTTCTGCTTGCGTATCTCGTTGAGCTCGTCAAGCAGCTCGTCCGACTGCATACGGCAGCTTTCCACGATACGCATTGCCTGCACTCTGGCTTTTTCAAGCTCGGCTTCCTTTTTCTCGTTGAAGTCCTCTATCTCCTGTTCAAGTGCGGCAAGCTTTTCTTCATGCTCCGCTTTCAGCCGCGCAGCCTCCTGCTTTTGATTTTCAAGCTCGCTCCGCGCCGCTTCAAGCTGCGATATTACATTTTCAAGCCGCTGATTTTCCGTTGATACAAGCTGATTTGCCCTCTGTATTATGCTGTCGGGTACGCCAAGCTTTGACGAAATTGAGAACGCGTTGGACTTACCCGGCGAGCCGATAATAAGTCTGTATGTGGGCTGCAAGGTCGCTATATCAAACTCACAGGACGCATTTTCCACGCCCTTTGTCTCGATGGCAAACAGCTTTAACTCTTGATAATGTGTTGTAACAAGCAGCCTG
>JBJEQM010000134.1:0-2258 GCA_051881755.1 Oscillospiraceae bacterium | reverse complement strand
TGGATTTCGGCGCAGATTTTTTCCCGTTTTTTATTGGTGTTTAGTATTAGTATTAGAACCTCACGGTATTTCAACGAATAAAATATTTTTTGAATAATTATGGACAATTTATTGCAGTGGACGGGTTTCCCGTCCCGCGATACGCAAGCGCAGATAAAATCGGGACGTGAGACCCACCTTAGCGGTAAAACATGGTAACTCCGACCATATTTACATAAAACGTTCATTGCTTATTTGCACGTTGAGATATCGTGCCAAAAGGTGCACCGTTTATTGACATATACGGCAAAATATGATATAATACACTAAAGCAATAAACAAAGAAAGGGGAGCGCCGTCTTGAAAAGTAAAATAGACAATATTATCGAATATATATTTTACATTCTTGCCGGCGGAGTTATCCTCTTTTTTATTATCGGCGGAATAATGCTGCCCAACGAGCGTCAGGAAAACCTGTTTGACTACGGCGTGCTGGAGACCGACTGGTACAGGGTGAACGACGACGGCAGCGAAACTCCCGTGAAGTTACCGTCAAAGCTGGAGGTCCCGCGGGGAGAGACCGTCTGCGTCAAAGGCACCATACCGTCGGACCTGCCGCTGAATACCACAAAGTGGGTCTGCTTTAATCCATCGCTTCAGGATATTTACATTTACATTGACGGCGTGCTCCGCAAAAGCTACTCCACCGAGGATACCAGACTGTGGGGAAGCACCAGCGTGAGCGCGTATGTGTTTGTGCCGCTGAATAAGGGCGACGAAGGCAAAGAAATATCCGCGGTATTTTCCAGCGACTCGGTCTACTCCGGAGTCATGCATGAGGTTTATGTCGGTACGATATTCGGCATATGGCTCAGCTTTATAAAAGAACATATCTTTGCCGTGCTTATCGCGCTGTTTATTTTTATCCTGTCGGTGGTCAGCATTATAATAAATATCTTATTGAGCGTTAAGACCGACCGAAAATTTTATCTGGGCTTCCTCGGCTGGGGCATATTGCTGCTGTCCGTATGGGTGCTGGCGCAGTCGCCTATCCGTCAGCTTTACTTTGACAATGTCTCCCTTGCAGGATATATGACGCACCTTATAATGTATATCTTTGTTGTGCCTATTGTGGTATATATCGATTATGTGCAGGAAAAACGGTACACGAAGCTTTTCAGGATATTTTATACAGTGTCTCTTATTTTCTTTGCCGCGGCGGTGATACTGGAGGTCACGGGTACTGTCGGCTATTCCGTGCTGCAGCCCATCAACGCTGTGATACAGGTTTCGGCGATACTTGATATTATAATTACATTTGTTCTGGATATACGCCGCGGAAATATAAAAAAGTACAAGCTTATCGCCTATGGCTTTCTGGGACTGTCAATAAGCGGCATTTTGCAGCTTATGATGTATTTCCGCAAAACCGTGGTATTCAACGGCAGCATACTGTGTATCGGCGCGGTATTTCTGCTGATAATGGCGGTGATATCCACAGTATACGACTATATCAAGCTGGACGAGGAGATAAAGGAAAGCCGCCGCAAAAATCAGCAGCTTACATATCAGATAATGGAAACTCTTGTCCATACCATCGAAGCCAAGGACGAATATACCAAGGGACATTCCACACGCGTGGCGGAGTATTCCAGACGGCTTGCGGAGAAAATGGGTATGGACGAGGACGAGCAGATGTCCATCTACTTCATGGGCACTCTGCACGATATAGGCAAGATAGGCATTGCCGACGATATCATCAACAAACCGGGCAGACTCACCGACGAGGAGTACGCCGTGGTAAAGAGTCACCCTGTTATGGGATATGATATCCTGAAAAATATGAACGAGATAAAGGATATCGAATACGGCGCAAGGTGGCATCATGAGCGCTACGACGGCAAGGGATATCCCGACGGGCTTGTCCGCGAGGAGATACCCGTCTTTGCAAGGATAATCGCCGTTGCCGACGCATACGACGCCATGACCTCCAACCGAAGCTACCGTCAGATAATGCCGCAGGCAGATGTGCGCGCGGAGATAATCCGCGTAAGCGGCACACAGCTTGACCCGATCATTGCAGGATATATGGTGGAGCTGATAGATGCCGACAAGGATTATAAAATGCGGCAGGTCAAAGATTGATGGGTGAAAGGGGGCGGCGTTCTGAAAAGCAGGATCGACTTTATTATTGAAAAAGTAATATTTATGTTTATAGGTGCGGTCATCGTTTTTTTTGCCGTAGGACTTGTAGTTCTGCCCGATGAACGTCAGAGCGA
>JBJEQM010000133.1:0-2260 GCA_051881755.1 Oscillospiraceae bacterium | reverse complement strand
GTCAGCCTCTTTTAGGTCATCAAACATAGCCGCTGTCTTTGTCAGAGATGCCGTTTTCTTGGAAAGAAGCGGATAGTTCTCGCAGTCGCGCATAATATCAATAGGTGATATTCTCAGGTCGGAGGACATCTGCTCTATCATTGAGACGGTGGTATCGCCGATACCGCGCTTGGGCTCGTTGATGATTCGCTTGAATCTCAGCATATCCATTCCGTTGTTGATGACGGACAGATAGGCGATGATATCACGGATTTCCTTGCGGTCGTAGAAGCGCTGACCGCCGATAACGCGGTACGGTATGCCGCTTGCGGTAAACGCACGCTCAATGCTGTTGGACTGAGCGTTCATACGGTAAAGCACAGCAAAATCCTTATAGCTTTCCCCTGCCTCAACGCCCTCGGATATCACATTTGCAACATAGCGTGATTCGGACATCTCGTCGGACGCCTTATATACAACTACCTTTTCGCCGTCGCCTGCGTCCGTCCAGAGCCGCTTTTCATTTCTTGCCGTGTTATTTGCGATAATTGAGTTTGCGGCATTAAGTATATTCTGAGTGGAACGGTAATTCTGCTCCAGTCTAATGACTGCCGCGCCGCTGAACTGTTCCTCAAATTTCAGTATATTTTCAATGGTAGCTCCTCTGAATTTATATATAGACTGATCGTCGTCGCCGACAACGCAGATATTGCCATACTTCTGCGCAAGGAGAGTTACAAGGCGAAGCTGAGCATAGTTTGTATCCTGATACTCGTCTACCATTATATATTTGTATCTGTTGCTGTAATGATCCAAAACGTCATCGAACTGCTCGAAAAGCTTGACGGTAAGGCAGATTATGTCGTCAAAATCGACGGCATTTGCCGCTTTGAGCTTGTTCTGATATGCCTTGTACAGCTTTGCGATACCAAGCTTGCGGAAGTCTCCCGCCGCATTTGCTTCATACTCGTCGGGGAATATAAGACTGTCCTTTGAATGTGAGATGGCAGCAAGCACAGCCTTAGGCGGAAGCGCCTTATCGGAAATATCCAGATCCTCATAGCAGGATTTGAGCAGACGCTGACTGTCGTCACTGTCGTAAATGGTAAATCCCGTTCCGTAGCCAAGCTTGTCGATCTCGCGGCGCAGAATACGCACGCAGATAGAATGGAACGTTGCCGCAGATATTTCCGCCGCGCAGTCTCCCAGCATACCTCCGAGCCTTTCCTTAAGCTCCCCTGCCGCCTTGTTTGTAAATGTTATAGCCATTATTCTCCAAGGCTCAACGGTATTGACGGATATTATATCCTTCAGACGAGAAACAGCCGTCTCGTCATTTTCGCCGTTATATCCCTTAAGAAACTCAATATCCTCCGCGGAAACCGACGCAGGACAGCTTTCGTCCGCATATGCGTTTCCGAAATTTATCATATTGGCAATGCGGTTTACCAGTACCGAGGTCTTTCCGCTGCCTGCTCCCGCAAGCACAAGAACTGGTCCCTCAACCGTAAACACCGCTTTTTTCTGCATATCATTCAGCCTGCCGAAATATTTTTCCATAGCCGCTCTCTTTGCAGATACATACTCCTTACTTATCTCCATAAAAACCTCCAATTCCGTCGGACGCCAAATATTGATATAAAAATTATCCTTACCAAGAATAAAAATCCGACGGCAAAACAATTACGGCGTATCTCTGCCGCATTTGCCGCTATATATACGGCTTTCTTTTTTCATTTATTATTTTCTTATTATAACACATCTTAAATATAAACGGAAGTATATTTTACACTTTTAACATTTTTATAATAAAAAAAATAATTTTGTATACTTTTAATCCATTTGGCAAGAATGTTAATTGTAGCACGTTTTTACAGAAAGAGGTATAAACCATATGAAGAAAAAAGAACAATGGTCCTCCGGCTTCGGATTTATCATGGCGGCGGCGGGCTCCGCAATAGGTCTGGGAAACCTGTGGAAATTCCCGTATATAACAGGTACGAACGGCGGCGGGCTTTCTCTGCTTATATATGTGATTTTTCTCGTATTATTGGGGATCCCCATTCTCCTTGCCGAGACCGCTATAGGACGTCATGCAGGCTTAAACGCCGTTGATTCATGCAGCAAGATAAAAAAGGGCTGGGGATTTGTGGGCGGAATAGGTATATTGGGCGCATTTATGGTGCTTTCCGCCTACAATGTCGTAGGAGGCTGGGTGATAAAATATATCCTCAACAGCATAAACGACATCGAGCTTAACGCCGATTCCTTTACGGCATAT
>JBJEQM010000132.1:0-2261 GCA_051881755.1 Oscillospiraceae bacterium | reverse complement strand
CTGTTGGTCTTATATTCACCGAAAAGCCCAAGGCGGATAAACCCAAGGCTGAAAAGCCCAAGGCGGAGAAGCCCGAAAAGAACGAGGAAACAAAATCCGAGGAGTGATTTGCTGTGAATTTATACGCAGATTACAAATTTTATACTGACAGCTACCTCGGCAAGGATATCCCTGCCGAGGATTTCCCCCGTTATGCCCGTGACGCGTCGAAATACATTGACAAGGTGACATTCAGCAGGATAAACGGTAATATAACCGAGGACGTGAAAATGGCCTGCTGTGCTGTTGCCGAGGAGATGTACTCCCAGAATGTCAGCGGTGCAAATTCGGTAAGCGGCAAGGCTTCCGAAAGCATTGGCGATTATTCGGTGTCGTATACGGGTATGTCGGCGGACGGAGAAAAGATATTGTCGGCGCGGCTGTATTCGGCGGCACTTAAATGGCTGGACGGTACAAATCTGATGTACAGGGGGCGGTAAAAATGCCGACAAACGGCATTGTGACCTTTATCCGTATAAGCAAAAGCGGCGAATATTCCTACCGCTGTTATGAGGCTATGTATCAGGGCAAGGGCGGATTTACTGCGGTAACCAAGCGGGGTGCGACTTCCGATGCAAGCGCGGTGATATACGTCCCCAATATTGATGCGGATATTGCTGTGGGTGATTATATTGCCCGCGGTGAACACCATACCGACGGCGACGCTCTGACCCGTGGAGGTTTGCGTATCACAGCTATAACGCGGCATGATTACGGCAGCGCGGATATGCAGCATTTGCGTCTGGAGGTGAAGTAATGGCGGCTGATATTGAATTTTCCGTCACGGGCAGGGTCGAGATGCAGACATACGCGAAAATACTGGCAAAGCGCAATCTTGAAACGGGCGGCAAGGTACAGAAATATATTGATGAAAAGGTGCTTGACAAATGCGAAAGATACGTCCCTTTTAGGTCGGGCACCTTGCTTAAATCGGGACGGCTTTCGACGGCCATCGGCAGCGGCGAGGTAAAATATCGCACGCCATACTGCCGCCATGTTTATTATAACAACGCAGGTCGCGGCACCGAGGGCACGGCACACGGCGGCTTACGCGGCAGGTTATGGTTTGAGCGCATGAAAAAGGCGCACGCACGCGAAATTCTTCGGGGCGCTGCGCAGATTTCGGGAGGTGACACGGAATAATGGTGGATTGCATTATAGCAGGTCTGAAAGCGTATATACAGGCTTGTCCGCTGTTTAATGAAATAGGCGGCTATGACATTGACTGGAGCGAAAGCGCTCCTGACAGCTGCGGTATTTTTCCCGAAAGCGATACCGAGGTATCGGAGCCGTACATAAACGGCAATCAGGAGCGGCAATATACAGCGACCGTACAGATATCCAAAGTAACACGCACCGATGCGGAACGTCTGGAAAACAGTGCATTTTTGGAGCGCTTACAGCGGTGGTTTGACCGTCAGGAAAATATGCCCGAAATGCCCGAGGGCTGCACGCCCAATTATATCACTGCCGATAACGGTATGCTGTTTGAGCTTGACGAAAACGGCAGCAAGGGCATTTATCAGTTACAAATATCACTCAATTACAATATGGAGGGAAGATAATTATGGCTATTGCAATGAGAAAAGACATTGAAGTCTACATGAACATGGCTGCATCGTCCGAGGCAGACCCTATATGGACACGCTGCGGCGACGGCTGGACAAAATTCAGTGAAAAGCCCAATGCGCAGACAGAAAGCGTACAGTATATCAATCAGGCGTCGGAGACAACCGATACAACATCGTACTCTCCGCAGTATTCCTTTGAATGTGACCTTATGCACACAGAGCCGTCCGTCAAGAAGGTATACGATATATGCAAGGACAGAAAGACAGGCAGCGACGCTGTTGTTGATGTGCTTATCGTTGATACATTCGAAAAGGGCACATCGGAGGGCAGCTTTGTAGCACGCCGTGAAAAGCTTGCTGTTGCGGTAACATCTATCGACGGCACAAAGAAAATGAAGATAACGGGCAACCTTAACGGTCAGGGTGACGGCGTTAAGGGTGAGTTCGTACCTGCGGCAAGTCCCACACAGGGTGCGTCTGCGGGCACGTTTACAGCAAATTCATAATGAAATGAGGCGGCAGTTATGGCACAATATCCCGATTTTATAAAGTCAACAGGATATGGCACGGGCGAGGGTCTGTGCGGCTGGAACTGCCGTCATTCTTTTCGTCCGTATTTCCCGGGCATTGATGAGCCGTCCTACACCGAGG
>JBJEQM010000131.1:0-2268 GCA_051881755.1 Oscillospiraceae bacterium | reverse complement strand
TATTGGATTTCGGCGCAGATTTTTTCCCGTTTTTTATTGGTGTTTAGTATTAGTCCGCACAGAAAATCAATTCAATGCAGATCAACTTGACCCGATAAAGTGCAATCGGCGTTTTCAATGTCAAAGAGCAAAGCGATTTTAACATTGCTCCGCAGAACGCGGCGGAAAAGTTACAGCACACCGCAAACAAATGCAAAATCGCAAAAATCGGGCGCACAATGTGCGCCTACGATTTGTATATATTATTATCAACAAAATTCCGATTTTTACGACGTCACCGCAGTTTCAGCGGTCTCCTCCGTTACTGCCGCTGTAGTCGTCTCCTCCGATGTTTGCTCCTCAATGACCTTTATAAGCGGCTCGGTAAAGCCGTTTTCTTCGTTCAGCGTTATCTCACCCGCTATCAATCTGTCGTCGGATACCAACAAGTTCGCCGTGACGTTCTCACTATATCCCGGATAATTCAGTACAGTATAACTGTATAAAATAGCCTCCTTGCCCTTGTATTTTTCAAGGTCGAAGCCCTGTGTAGCCTGCAGCTCGGCATATTTTTTGTAAAGGTCGTTAAATTCCGACGGTATCGTCACATTTTCCTTGGAAACAGGGTCGGGCTTTACTATCCACCCATGCTTATTCAGAAATTCCACGCGCTCCGAGTTGGAACACATGGCAAATTTAGCGTCGTCGTCCGCCTCTTTTTTCGCCGCAGTTATGAAATATACCGCCAATACTATTATTGCCGCCAGCAGTAAAAACAGCAGCAGCTTTTTTCCTCCGCTTTTTCCGCTTCGTCCCATAAAAACAACTCCTTTTCGGTTTTTGATAAATTATATGCGGCTTTGTCCGAAAAGAGTACAAGTATCGTAAAAAGATAAACGCATTATCCTATGTATAACAAAATCCCCCTTGATTTATCCAACAAAAAGTGGTACAATATATATAATTCGGTAAATGAAAGGACGCTTTATTATGATAGTAAAACCTAAGATCAGAGGCTTTATCTGCACCACCGCCCACCCCACGGGCTGCGAAAATGCCGTTAAAGCCCAAATCGACTATGTAAAGTCCAAACCCAAGGTAAACGGCGCAAAGAAGGTGCTTGTTATCGGCTCGTCCATGGGCTACGGACTTGCCTCCAGAATATCCGCAGCATTCTCCTGCGGCGCCGCCACCGTCGGCGTTATCTTCGATAAGCCCGGCAGCGACAGCAGAACAGGCTCCGCAGGCTGGTATAATACCGCCGCATTTGAAAAATTTGCACACGCTGAGGGAATTTATGCCAAGACCGTCAACGGCGACGCATTCTCACAGCCCGTCAAGGACGAGGTCATCAGCCTTATCAAAAACGACCTCGGCAAGGTAGACCTTGTTATATACAGCCTTGCCGCGCCCAGACGTACCGCTCCCGACGGCACGGTATATTCCTCCGTGCTGAAAACCGTAGGCGAAAGCTACTCCAATAAGACCATTGACCTGAAAAATATGTCCATATCAAATGTTACTGTTGACCCTGCCACCGACGAGGAGATCGCCAACACCGTCAAGGTAATGGGCGGAGAGGACTGGCTGGACTGGATAGAGCAGATGAAAGCCGCCGACGTCCTTGCTGACAACGCCATCACCCTTGCATATTCCTACATCGGACCCGTGCTTACCCACCCCATGTACCTCAACGGCACTATCGGACAGGCAAAGGCACACCTTGCCGCCACCGCCAAGAAGATAACCGCCGACGTTGACGGCGTGACCGCCTATGTGTCCGTCAACAAGGCGCTTGTGACACAGTCCAGTTCTGCCATACCCATTGTACCGCTGTACATTTCCATTTTGTACAAGGTAATGAAGGAAGCGGGACTGCATGAGGGCTGTATCGAGCAGATGCAGAGACTTCTGTCGGACAAGGTATACGGCGGCGCGGTAGAAACGGACGGCGAGGGACTTATCCGCATGGACGACTGGGAAATGCGCCCCGAAATACAGGACAAGGTCTCCGCGTTATGGGCGGATATTTCCGACGAAAATCTTGCCGAATCTGCGGATATTGCAGGCTATCAGCGTGAATTCAACCAAATTTTCGGTTTCGACGTACCCGATACGGATTATGAAGCGGAAACAGACCCGTCTGTGGGAATTGAGAGCATAGAGTAATTTGTAATAAAATATGCCGGAGAAGATGCGTTTCTTCTCCGGCATTTTAGTGTATAAATCGGAATTTAAACAAGTTCAATGATAGCCATTTCAGCAGCGTCACCGCGTCTGGGACCGATC
>JBJEQM010000130.1:0-2272 GCA_051881755.1 Oscillospiraceae bacterium | reverse complement strand
TTCTTGAACATAAGGAGCCAGTCCTGAAGCTCGCCGTCGACGTCTACCTTAATTTCAACGGAGCAGGCGTTAATCTCCTCGGACTCGTCAAGGTCTTTGAGTATGCCGTCCTTTTTCAGCTTCTTTGCGCCGATGGTGGCAATATCCATAAGGGTGATGGGCTTGTCCGTTCTGCCAAGCTCCTCACGGGCGTTGATATATTCGTCGTAGGTCTTGCGGATATAGTCGGCGTTGATGTTTGCTTCGTCGATAATTGTGGAGAATGTTGTGTGACGGCAGTGGTCGGACCAGTATGTATCTATCATACGGATCTCTGTGATTGTGGGGTCGCGCTTCTCGGTATCTCTGAAATATTTCTGACAGAACTTTATATCGTCCAAGTCCATGGCAAGACCGTACTTGGATATAAAGCTGCTGAGCTCTACTTCGTCAAGATAAATAAAATTATCCAGCGTAGCTACCTCTGTGGGGATATCATAATCCGCAGCAAGAGTGTCTACCTCGTCAAGAGAAGCCTCGCGGCTTTCAACGGGGTTGATGATATAGGATTTGAGCGAATTAAGCTCGGAGGGGGAAAGCTTTCCGTCAACAATGTATACTCTGGCATTTTTTACCTTGCAGCGTTCGCCCTGAGTGAGTATCTGTATACACTGCTCGCAGGAGTCGGCGCGCTGGTCGAACTGACCGGGGAGGTACTCCACGGCAAAAACAGTCTCCGTCTCGGAGAGCTCGGGCATTTTTACGCTTGTCCTGTCAACGGCAGGCTCGGAGAAAACATTGCTGATTGCAAGTCTGAAATCATCTTCTGAAAGTCCCTCCGCGTCGTAGCGGTTGAGAATACGGAGATTTCTCAGCTTATCAAGGCGAAGTGCGGTCTTGATGTCGGCAAGAAGATTTTTTGCCTCGACTGCGAACTCCGGCTTTTTTTCAACATAGATACGAAATACAGACATAACTTATACGCTCCTTATTTATTAATAATTTCACCTATGCAATAGTCATGCTCATACCTTATTATTTTAACATAAAAAATCTCATTACGCAAACTTTTCTCTAAATAATTTGTAAATATTTTTATTAATGTATAATTTGGCGAAAATCCGTGGGGAATTTTGTCACTTTTTTCCTTTTCGAACAACACGGGAACGGTCAGCCCCACCTGACTTGCAAGAAAACGACCCTGTGACTCCTCGGCGGCGGCGGACATTATCTTGGCGCGCCGTGACTTTTCCTCGGGGGAGACCTGCTCGTCCATTTCGGCGGCGGGAGTGCCCTTGCGCCGCGAGTAGGGGAAGATGTGCGCCTTGGCAAAGCCGACTTTCTTCACAAACTCCACGGACTGCGCAAAATCCTCCCGGCTCTCGTGGGGAAAGCCCACCATTATATCCGTGGTTATGGCGCAGTTGACGAAGTGCTGCCGCAGCTTTTGTACAAGGGTAAAATATTCGTCCGTTGTATACCGCCTGTTCATGGCTTTCAGAGTGCGGTCGCAGCCGCTTTGCAGGGACAGATGAAACTGGGGGCAAAGCTTTGGCTGAGCCGCCATGCGCGTTATATCCTCATCGTTTATCATTTCCGGCTCCAGCGAGCCGAGACGGACGCGCTCTATGCCGTCAACATCGCAGGCGATATCCACCGCGTCCGCCAGCCGCAGACCGTACTCGATACCGTAAAAGGACAGGTTAATGCCCACAAGCACTATTTCCTTGTAGCCTGCCGCCGCAAGACGCTCTATCTCCGCTTTCAGCTTCTCGGGGGGCTTGGAACGGAAACGTCCCCTTGAATATGGTATAATGCAGTAGGAGCAGAACATATTGCAGCCGTCCTGTATCTTTACAAAGCCGCGGGTGTTGTTTTCGTAGCCCGTGTTGCACATATCCTCGAAGCTGTCGCCGCCGCAGTATGGTACAACATCGAAGCGTTTATTACGGTCGGCGATATACTCCTCTATAAGCGAGGGCAGAGCGGCGCGGGTTTTGGTGCCCGTGACAATGTCCGCTTCGGGCAGGAGGGCGGCTTCATCGCTGAACGCCTGCGGATAACAGCCCGTGACGGCGATGACCGCATCGGGATTTTCACGTCGAAGTCTCCGCAGCTCCTTGAAGAATTTCTTGTCTCCCGTTTCGGTGACGGTGCAGGAGTTTACAACGTAAATATCACAGCCCCGTTCCCGTTCGGAGACGGTATATCCCAGTTTCTTGAACTGCTGCTTCATATTTTCCGTTTCATACAGGTTGACCTTACAGCCAAATGTTATAAAGTGAATATTCAT
>JBJEQM010000129.1:0-2273 GCA_051881755.1 Oscillospiraceae bacterium | reverse complement strand
TCACTCCTTTGAGCGAGCTTTATGAAGTGTACCTTACGGAGCTGGAATATCCCGAAGTAACGGACAGTCCCGTGGAGGTAAAATACGAGAGCGTCACCGAGGACATAATGTGGAACGACACGCTCGTCTGCAAATTTGATGTGCAGTATCCCGTTATAACAGCGATAAAAAATGTGTGTACCATTGATGATGAGGTGCTGCAAAAGATAAATATGTCCGCAAGGGTGCGCGCCGAGGATAGTTACACCGACTATAAAAGCAGCATTGAGTACATTTACAATGATGCACCGAAAGCGTACGATGGATTTTGTGACGAGGTCATTACCACCTGCCGCGTTGTAAACACAGGCGGAAATATACTGACAATATATTACGAGGATTACTACTACGGCGCAGGCGCTGTTCACGGCTATGAAGTCCCCTGTTTGGAAATGTACGATTTGACCACGGGAGAGCAGGTTTTCCTTGCGGATATTGTTGAGGACAAAGAGGGACTTTATGAGCCTGTCAGAAAAGCCCTTGCCGATATGGAATTCATTCAGTATGAACTCAGCCTTGACGAATATGCGGACTATTGCGCGGGACAAGATGCGAATGCTGAGGACGCATACGCTAACGGCGGCTACGGCGTTGACGAGGAGGGCAGATATTGGCTTGCAAGCTGCGATACCGATTACAGAGCGTCTATTGAGGAGGACGGCTGCCTGTGTCTGTATATTGCGCCCTATGAGTACGGCAGCTACGCCGACGGCATAAGAAAACTGGAGATACCCCTTGATGATGTGCGGCAGTATTTCACCGATAGGGGCAAGGCGCTTATTGAGGAGATACCCTCGGCAAAGACAAAGTCCGCGTCGCTTATTGAGTACAAGGGACAGACCTTTACGACCTTGGAAAGGCATATCCCTTACGACCTGTTCGGTGATAACAACTATCTCGAAAACGGCGCTTACACCGAGGGCGACTATCTTGTAATAGAGGCTATGCCTAAGCTTAAATGTGTTTATATCGGCGGCGGTACTGACCTAAAGAGAATTGCGGCGCTGAGAAATCTGAGATGGGTCGGTGTAATAAGTGAGATAAGCGACATAACGCCCCTTTACAATACAGGCTTTATAATATACGATTGGAGTAAATATCTCACGGAGGAACAATGTGAAGAATATACCGCGGGCGGCGGTATTGTAAATAGATGATAAGGAAGATTTGTATGATAAAAAAAATTACGGCTTTGGTTTTGATGATAGTATTATCCGTTATGGCGGCAGGCTGCTCGGACGGTATGTCGCAGGAGGATATGGAAATAAATGAGAAGATGATAGGCGCGTGGGTGCCCGTAAACGATATTTACGCCGTATACGACGCGGACGGCAATCTTGCGCAGTTCAGCGTATACGAATTTACGGGCACAAGGACAAAGTACCACGAGGTCAAGGCGGACAGCATTATGTCCTGGGTGGTAAATGATTATACCGTTAAGGACGGGAAATACAAGGTGGTCTTTGAGGGACAGACCATGTATCAGGATATTTCCTTTACCGAGAACGGCAACCTTGTGCTGTCGGGCGGCGGAGAAAGCGACGAGTTTCGTCCGTTCACCGACGAGGAGCAGGAAAGGTATCACGTTCCGCTGGGACAGCTCCTTGCTTCCGAGGAGGGCTATGAGGAGTCCGTTTCCGCGGCGCAGGAAAGCATGATGGCGGAGCAGGAAGCTCAGGCGGCAGAATAAATATGAAAGGGTAATAAAAATGAACAATAAAATGTGGGCGGGACGCTCCTCAAAGGAAGTTGACTCCCGCGTAAACGACTTTAATTCGTCCATTTCATTCGATTCGAGAATGTACAAGCAGGATATAAAGGGCTCTATGGCGCACGCGGAAATGCTTGGGGACTGCGGCATTATCGACAAGGCGGAGAGCGAGAAGATAATCGGCGGCTTAAAGGAAATTCTGGCGGATATCGACAGCGGCGCTTTGCAGTTTGACCCCGAAGCCGAGGATATCCATATGTTTGTTGAGTCGGAGCTGACAAAGCGGCTCGGTGACAGCGGCAAGCGTCTGCATACGGCGCGAAGCAGGAATGACCAAGTGGCGCTGGACATCAGAATGTACCTCCGCGACGAGATAGACGGCATTATCCCCATGATACGGGAGCTTATCGGCGTGCTTTGCAATATTGCGGAGAACAATCTTGATACGATCATGCCCGGCTACACACATTTGCAGAGGGCGCAGCCTATCACATTTGCCCACCACATGATGGCATACGCGCAA
>JBJEQM010000128.1:0-2276 GCA_051881755.1 Oscillospiraceae bacterium | reverse complement strand
TTCATGCAAAGGACATTATGATGATAAGTAAAAAACAGCTGCCGCACTTTTATACCGATGCGGCAGCTGTTTTTATATCAGATTTTCCCAAACTCACTCAGATATACCATATTTTTCAAGGTAATAGCCGCCCGCCAAAAGTTGGCGGACACCTCAAATTCTTTGTACTCGGTGTACCATTGCCACGGTACATTGTAGCCGCCGTCGGACTGCTGAGTGTCAATGATAAAGTCACATTCATACTCCGACGGCTCGGAGTTGTCGGCGTAGAAAATGCTGTCGCGGGTTATGCGGAAGTCGGAGGGCATGGGTACATATTCTGCCGCCCATTTTTCTCTGTCGGCGCAGATAGTATACTTCACCTGCTCCCGAAGCTTTTGCTTGAATATACCCATATCCGCAATATCCGCCGAGGACGCTTTTATGCAGTTGTACAGCGTTATAAAGCAGCCTGTAACGTGCTGCTCCGAAAAGGGTGCGCTGCCCGTAAACCATTGTACCGCGCGCCGCGCAATATCGCAGCCATTGCTGTACAGCGCCGAGTCTTTGTCGGCGTACTTTATGATAAATCCCGCAAGCGCCGCCGTGGGATTGTAGCGGAACTCGCCATTGCCGTTGTATGTCCACCATATGGCGTGGGGATAGTCGTTGTTTGAGGGGACGGTGTTGAGCCATTGACTGCACTCGCTGTCAAAGTCTGCGCCGCTGTCAAGATAGCGCAGTATGCCCTGTATAATTGGGTGGGCGCTGTCCGTCAGACCGACTTCGTGTATAATGTCCGCCGCCGCCCAAGTCCCCATGGGCGTGGAGTTGGGGTTGAGGAAATCGGGCTCAATGCCGTGACCGAAGCCGCCGTCCTCATTCCGATATGCGCTCAGCGCGTTAAGTACCGCGTCACGCGTGCCGCCCTCAAAATGATACTGCCACCGTGCAAGGTCAAGAGGGCGCGCATTTCTGTATATAAATCGCCGCGCCTTTTCAAATGTATCCATATTTTCAGCTCCTTTTACGGTATTGTACCATATTTTGTCGGCGCTGTATAGTAAAAATCCGACATTTTATTTATATTCTGCCGCATACCTTACCGCCTGTGACGGTGACATCATATGCCGCCGCTTAAAATCCTTAAGCAGGTGGGACTGGTCTGTGTAGCCGTATTTTTCCGCAAGGTCAAGCATATTTGCCCCGCGTAAGGACAGTATGTCCCGCCACAAAAGCTGATACCGCATAAGTGAGGACATGGTCTTGGGTGATACTCCCGTTCTTCGGAGGAAAAGCCGCTCCAGCGTGCGCTCCGATACGCAGGCATAGCTGCATATATCGGGTATTTTCGCGCGGCCGTCGGTGTGTATGATGTGATACATACCGTTGAGCAAATCGCTGTCCGCGCGGCTTTCCGTCAGCATTTCCGCCAGTATATTTTCGGAGGCACGGGCGCGCTCGTAAATAGTATTGCATTGTATAATGCTCTCGCCCAGCCGCAGGATATATCCGCCGAAATATTCCTCCGCGTCAAAGCAGCCGTTTTTGCAGCGGCTCATATCCTCGGCGGCGAAAAGCACCGCGCTCCACGGATAAAAGCGTATGCCGAATGTTGCTGTCCCTGCCGATGTGCAGCTGCCGTCTGACAGATGAGAGCGCTCGTCAATGCCGCAGAACGCCGCCGTGTATGTACCCGATACCATATCAATGTGAAATATAATATCCATGCAGGTGTCGGGTGAGACAATGCTGCCGCTTTCACAAGATACGGAAAGAAAGCTCTCCGTACCCCAGAAGCAGCGTATGAACGGCTTCAGCGCGCCGCTTGGCTCTATTTCAATGTACTCCTCTGTGCAGCGGAATGGCGCGGCGGTCAGCGGACAATATATCTTCGAAAGGTGCAAAATTATCTCCCCTTAATCTTCATATTTGTCGCCGCTGTTCTCCTTGTTTAACGTGCCGTCAAGCTCTATCATCAGGAATTTGGACAGCTCCTTTACAACGGGACGGTGTCTTGTGCCCTTGGGTACAATGATAAATTCGCCTGCATTTACGGGGATAAGCCCGTCGTCCGTTTCAAGCCGGAATCCGCCCTCGATAACGTAAAAAAGCTCGTCCGAGTGCTCATGCACATGGAAGTCCAGCGTGCGGTTTTCAACGTTTACAACGCTGAGCACATTCCCGTTGAGCCGTCCGATCTTTTTGTATACATAAAGCTCGTCAACGGCGTTTACCTCGCCAAGTATATTTATAGGTTTTAGTGACATAATTACTCCTCCCGAAAGCTGTATTTT
>JBJEQM010000127.1:0-8846 GCA_051881755.1 Oscillospiraceae bacterium | reverse complement strand
GTATTGTAAGCTCCGTTCTTCTTGACGCGCCGGCATACAGAGTGTCGGCAGCCTGACCGACATCTTCCTGTATATAATTGACCGCTGACATGATATTGTCAATGGACGGCGCAAGCTCGGACATATAGATGGTATAGGCTTCATCGTCGTTATTTGCCTTGCATGACTCGGAATACTTTGATATATCCGCCTGCAAAGCGGCGATCTCGGCATCAACGGTATCGATATAGCTCATATCGCCCCTGTAGCTATCTCTCAGCTCCGCCGTATCGCCCGAAATATGGGAAAGACTTTCCAAAGCGGCGGCAAGATTTGACTCAATTACCACAGTATCATTATCCAACGCGGCGCTGAGCAAATTATTGCTGGTCTCGTTTACTTCAATGCATATCTCATCGGCAAGGCTGACTTCCCTGTAAACCTCGTTATGCATATTGTCCAAAGTTGATTCAACCGTCTTGAACGCGCCTACAGACATAGCGACTATCACCGCCATAAGTACAAGCACAATACCAAAGGACAGGATCATTTTGAACGACAGCTTCATTTTCTTCATAATTCGCACTTCCCGAAATGTAATAATATAATTATATTATAGTACAAAAAACCGCCCGTGTCAATATACGAGCGGTTTCATTTTGCCGAAAAAATCAGTTATTTTTATGCAATTTATATATAATAATACAGTCTCGGATTTCATTACGTGGTGCAATACTGCTAATTTTTCTTTCTGCGCTTATAGGCTTTAAGCGCCTTTAGCTGTACTTTCATTATATTATACGCCGCTGCCGAATCGCCTCTGCCAATGGATCTTTCACCGTAGCATACCGCCGTAAATGGCAGGATAATACCCTCCATAGATATATCCGTGCGCGCGTATATGAAATCCGAAAGCTGCTCCGCAGTCATATTGGCGGTATTCACACCGAACAGCCTTGCAGTACGCGCCGCCAGCCTGCCGTATATAAGGATAATCCCCTTCTCGGGAGCAGCGAAGCGCACTCTTGCGGCAAAAACAAGCTTTTCAAGCCGAGGCATAAGGATAATGATGATGACCACGACCGCAATGCTGATAAACACCGCAATTGACGTTATCAGCGTCACAAGGTAGTCGGTCTCGCCGTCGTCCTTATCATTGTCGGAGCCTCTGCCTGCATTTGCGCCGCCGACGGTAGGCTCGTATATCACCCAGCCCGCTCCGGGTATGAACACCTCGGGAAAGGCATGAGCATTATCCGTTAGAACGTTGTATATTCCCGCATTTTCCGACATTGACGGTACAAAGCCCTCATCGTACCGCACCGCCAGTCCCGAAGCCCTCGCCAGCAGACAGAACGCCGTGGCAAAATCGGAACAGGTACCGCGCCTGCTGACCGTCAGGAAATACTCGGGCGTATCGCTTGCCTCGGGAGCGCGGTAAGCAAGATCGTATAAAAAGCCCTGCTCCGCAAAATATCTCTCGATGGCCGCCGCTTTCTGATGATCATACTCCAGACCTGCGGTTATCTCGTCCGCAATACGCTGTATCTCGTCCGTAATGCCGCTGTCGTCTTTATTGTAATAATCCTTTGCGCGTGTATATTCAAGATAAAACTCATTGACCGCGTCGTAAAGCTCCTTGTTGTCCTTGACGGACAAGGAAGTCTCTTTCAGATACTCCCCGTATTCCGCAGCGGTAATATCGCACAGCCCCGATTCAAGCCAGCCGCTTTCACGGACATAATCCGAGCCGTAGTAATTTATATTGTATACTGCATTTGCGTCAAGGAGATTTTTCTCGGTGAAAAACTCGCCCGCGTCGGTGCGGTAGCTGTTTTCCGCCGCGTTATTCAGAAAGGATATGCCCGTGATACGTTCCGCCGAGAGAGTATACGCCGCAGGAAAATCCACAGCTCGTATCTGAGCGAAATACTCGGTGTCCGACGGAAATTCCGTCTCCGCGCCGAGCTTATCAAGTATGCCGCTGTCCGCCGCACGATACGCATCATAAAGCGTGTTATAATTCAGCAGCTTCATTCGGCGCTCCCAGTTTTTGTAGCCGTCGCCGCCGCTTGTGGTCCACAGCTGCATATCCTCATCGTAGGTATCAAAGGTCTGCGCTTTAAGATACTGCAGCTTGTTGGTGCTGACAACATAAAGCAGTCTACTTTCCATTTCAAGATAATTATCCGCATTGCCGGAATATCTTGTAAATCGTCCCACATACTGCGTATCGGTGCCGCCGAAAGAAAATCTCTCGGAAAACTCCTCGAATTTTTCATAGAAAGGCGCCACCTGCGGCTTGGGGAGAATAAGCGCAAAAAGCACAGCCGCCGCCGCAAAATCAATATAAGCCGCCGCTGCCGCTCTTTTTCCCGCCGCCGACTTATTTTTCATCAGCTCGCAGCGGTAGTTGTAAATATACATAAAAATATCCAGCGCCGCCAACAGGGCGTAATATACAAAGGGTATGTTCTGCGATGATTTTACATACAGCGCCAGAGGTATAAAGCATATCACCGTCAGTATTGATATGCGGTATATCACATGAGTAAAATAATACGCCACGGAGGATATAAAAAAAGTAAACATTATCTCCGTTCCCCACAGGAACATCGCACTTTCGCCGTTGACGCCGCCTGTCAGGAACCATTCGATATATCCTCGGGGATCGCCGTCGGCGGAAAGAAGCGCCCGAAACAGAACAAGGACCGCCAGACCTGCCGCAATATATATCGGAGCGCCCACCTTTTTATGTGCGCCGATAAAATCAAACAATGCAAACAGCGCCGCCGCAAAGACCGCCATTACGGGAATATGCAGCAGACTGTCGGTGTAAACTCCGCCGACCGCCGCCGAAAATACCGCTGTAAAAAGGAACGGCAGCAGCTTGCGCTTTATATTTTCCGCCGAGAAAAAGCGCGTCTCAGCAGTATTTTCCATTTGCATACTCCTTTCATGATATTACAGTACCTGCTCTGCGGTGAAGTCCTCCGCCATAAGCCAGCAGGGCGCAGGAAGAGTCCGTATCTCGCCTGCCGCCGCAATTGTTACGGCAGTACCCGCGCCGCGTACCTCTTCTATCTCAGCCGAAAGCTCCCTGTCTCCCGCGGAGGTGAAAAGCATAACTCCGCTCGCCTGCTTCTTGCTTTGCAGTTCCTCCAGAGGTATGCGGGAAACTGCGCGCCTGCCGTGAATAAAATCATAATCCGCCAAAGCGCTCTGCAAAGCGGTAACGTCGCCGTAGTCCGATATATCGCGGGAAACGAAGCCGTTTTTTGTGTTTATCCATACGGTGGACTCAAAGCCCAAACGAAACAGCGAAAATACCACCGCCAGCATACCCTCCACAATGCGCTCGTCAAGATAATGCTCGCTGCCCACACTGTCCAGAACGATGACCTGCTGCATAGCCTCTATCTCGTCGTCCAGACGTACCATGTATACATCGCGCTTGGAAGAAAGCTTCCAGTTTATGCGGCGTATGGGATCTCCCTCGGCATACTCTCTGTGAGTGTAGCCGGGCATACCGCCGAAGAGATTATTTTTGTCCGATTCCTTTGTGTCCTCGCTTTCGTCGGAGAAGCGTATTGTCTCCGCCGCCGATTTTACAAGGGGCGTGTCCGACGGTATATCGGGGATATTTGGGAACACCTTTACCTCGCAGGCATAGGAATTGAGCCCGCGCTCGGTATATATGGGGAATGCGGCAATATTGAGGAAGTCCGCCATTGTAATGCTGTCCGCGCCGATAAAAGCCCTGCCCCACATTTTCGCCTTGAAGCTTACCTCCAGCACCGTAGAGTCACGGGGCGAAACGCTCACCGCGTATGTCATGCTTTTATCCGCCGACGTGAAGCCCTCGCAGCTTCTCAGCCGCACAATTACGGCAGGTATCGGAAGTATGCTGCTGTTTTTCACCGTAATTTTCAGCTTTATGCTTTCTCCCTTGTATACCATATTGCCGCTTATGTCCGCCGACACCGTCACACAGCCCGACTTGTACGCAATAAACGTTACCAGCAGAGAAAATATGGGTGCCGCCGCAAGGACATAAAATATAGTCCAGCCCGCAGGAGCGTTCATATATAAAGCAAACGCTGCCGATATAAACAGCGACAGAATATAGCCGCCAATTCTTGCCGCCGCCGAAATATAGCCCTTTATCTTGTTATTCGCCATATGCCTTTCCCTTATTCAACAGGGACCTTGGTCTCAGCGATGACCCGTCCCACAGCCGCCTCGGCGGAGCCGAGAGAAGCCTTTCCCTTGGGCGAAAGCATTATCCTGTGTGAAAGCACCGTTACCGCACAGCGGCGCACGTCCTCGGGAGTGATAAAATCCCTGTCATTGATGAACGCCCACGCCTTAGCCGCCTTGTATAATGCAATGCTTCCTCTGGGGCTTACGCCCAGCTTTATATTATCGTTATTTCGCGTGCCGCATACAATATCCACAATGTAGCCTTTTACATTGTCCGCCGCCTTTACCGCCTTGACCTGCTCCTGCAAATCGGCGATATCGTCCGTAGTCAGCACAGCGGATATATTGTGTACGGGATTATCATGTTCGTTGCGCTCCAGAACGGCAGTCTCCTCCTCGGGAGAGGGATAGCCCATGCTTATTTTCATGGCGAAGCGATCCATCTGCGCCTCGGGGAGATGATAGGTGCCGTAGGTCTCAACGGGGTTTTGCGTCGCCAGCACCATAAAGGGCTTGGGCAGAGGGTAAGTCCTGCCATCTATGCTGACCTGCCGCTCCTCCATGACCTCCAGCAGCGAGGACTGCGCCTTTGGCGAAGCGCGGTTTATCTCGTCCGCCAGCAGGAAATTGCAGAACGCCGCGCCCTTTTTGTACTCAAACTCGCCCGTGTCCTTGTTTATCATGGTAAAGCCCGTCACGTCGGAGGGCATAATGTCGGGCGTGAGCTGTATTCTGTTGAAGCTGCCGTCCACCGACCGCGACAGAGCGGCGGCAAGCTGGGTCTTGCCAACGCCGGGAACGTCCTCGATAAGCACATGACCCTCCATGAGCAGAGCCGTCACCGCAAGAGTTATAGGCTCCCGCTTGCCGATTATTACCTTTTCTATATTGTTGATAAGCGCCTCTATTTTACTGTTCATCCCGTTATCCCTTTCCTATAATATGGGGGCTTGCGCTTTATCGGCGCAAGTCCCGTATACGTCACACTATTCCTTTTTTCCGCCCGACTTTTTGCCAAGCATAAAGCCCACAAGAGCGATAGCCGCGCCTGCGATAACGCACACCACCGCAATAACGATGACCGTTCCCAAGCTTACACCCTGAGAGGACGCGGAGGTCTGTACGGCAGCTGTGGTCTCCTCGGAGACGGTTTCCTCTTTGGCAGCGGAAGTTACAGCTTCCGTTTCGGACTCGGCTGTCTCGGCTTCTGTCTCGGGCTGAGCTTCTGTCTCAGCGGAGGTCTGTGCAGGCTGTTCAGCTGCTGCGGCGTAGGGATAATCCCCCGTCAAGTCCTCTGCTGCCTTTATGTTGTTGCCCTCCCAGGACTTGTAGCTTTCCGCGCAGCCCTCGTATACATGGATAGAAGCGCTTACATTCTGGAAAACGCCCTGTCCCGCTATTTCGGGAGCTTCCTTTGAATATGAATATATATCTTTAAGGCTGTTGCAGTCGCCGAAAGCGCCGTCGCCTATCTTCTCAACGTTTGGTCCGATGATTATTTCGGAGAAGCCGCACTTGCTGAATGTGTAGGGATATATCTCCGTAATGCCCGATGGAATAGCAAACTCGGTAATGGATTTGCAGTCGCGGAAAGCGCCCTCGCCGATATAGGATATATTTTCATTGATGGGAAATTCTTTAAGCGCCTCGCAGGACTCAAAAGCGCCGTCGTCTATCCTTTCCACAGAGGCGGGCATACTTATCTTCTCCAGCTTTTTGTTGTTGGAAAACGCCTTTGCGCCTATCTCTGCGGTATTTTGGGGCAGGCTTATATATTTAAGCTGATTTCTGTATGGCAGAGCGTTTTCGGGGATAACGCCGTCCTTGGTCTCCGTGCCTGCCAGCTCGATATATTCAAGGTTAGGTATATTTGTCAGCGCCGCATAATCGTCAGCGGAAAGAGTACCCTTTAAAACGGCTATCTTGGTTATAAAGTTGTAATCCGTACCCTCGGCGGCTTCGGCAATGGCGTCGGACAGCTTGCCGGTATCAAACTCGGCAACTGTCACGGAAACGCCCTCCGTCTCTTCGGCGCGCACCGCTATGGGCAGGATAATGATGCTTGCCACCATAGCTATAGCCAGCACCAGTATAAATATCCTCAATCCCACGCTTTTTCTGCGCTCTGTCTGAGTCTGCTTGGTTTTTAAATTACTTCTTTTGCCCATTTTAAAAGCTCCTTTGCACTATGTATAATGTATTATTCTTTTACCGAAAAATGACCTGCCGTCTGCACGGAATCACGGGTAAACATCAGCACGTTCGTAGTCAGCGGACGCTCCGCCTGACGGTATTCCTTTATAATAACGCTGCCCAGTTTTTTCAGCAGCTTGCCGTTTATATTTCCCAGCACCAGCAGACTGTCCTCCGAGGGAGCAACCGCAAGGAACTTCTCCCCCAGCTGAGCGCTTACGATACGTCGGAAATCATTGCACATCATCAGCGAAGCGGACAGCCGCTTTGAGGGCAGCTCCAGCTCCATGGCAGGTATATTTTTCGTCACCTCGCACCTCGTCATCTTTGCGGTGGAGAGCAGCCTGCACATATTTCTGTCCGCCACGGAGAACAGTACCTCCTTGGGCACGTCCCACCTTTTGAGATAATCCTCCCCGGGATATTTCAGCCTGACATTGTCCGCGGTATACACAATGACCTTTTTCAGCCCCTCGGCAAAATCCGCGGATATCATATTCCGCTTGACATTTCCCTCGGGCATTATAACGAAGCGCAGGAACTCCTGTCCGTTGGTGAAGGACACCATACGGCTCTCCATCTCGCACTCCTTTTCAACGCTTTTCATAAAAGCGGCAAGCTCCTCCTCGGACTGGGACTTTTCAAACCTGCTGCGCGCCCTGCGGCAGTCCAGCTTAAATTTTGCAAATCCCGTGTCCACCTCGTAGATACCGTTGTCCGATTTTGATACAATGGTACAATTATATTGCCTCAGCGCGCTTTTCAGCTCAGCGTCGAATTTATCCTTGGAAAACAATTTATCAAAAATACCGTTCACAGGAAAACAGCTCCCTTATTTATTACAAGTAAATATATTATACCATATAATTTATAAAATGTATATATTTTTTACAAAAAAATTTTCCGCCGCGCAGACCTTTTTATACTAAACACCATTTAAAATATGAAAAAAATCAAGCCGACAATCTTGAAAAGCTTTAGCTTTTTTATATTGGATTTCGGCGCAGATTTTTTTCCGTTTTTTATTGGTGTTTAGTATTATCATGTCCGCGCGGCGGATTGGGGGTATTTATCTTGCTGTTCCGCTTTCTGTATTTCCGTTTTCGTCATGATCGGCGTCGCCGGGAAGAATATCGTCCACGATATCCTCCGCGCCTGTTACAACACCGTTGACAATGCCCTCAGCGTCGGTAACGATGTTCTCGATAAGACCGTCGCCGTCGATGTCGCCCGTATGAACGCTCTGCTCAGATGTCTGGGAGGCGGTAGTCTGTTCCGAAGTCTGTGAAGAAGAGGAAACCGAGGACTCGCTTCCGTTGTTGTTCCCGTTGTTGGCATTATTGCCCGTGTTGCTTCTTCCGCAGGCTGTGAGCATAGCCATTGTGAGAGCCGCCATGCCTATTGCAGTCAATGCTTTTTTCATTGGAGCTTCCTTTCCCGCAGAGTTATGCACCCTCTGCGTCCTGATTATCGGTCGTTCCGCAAACCCCTGACGGCTCCTCGGCTCCCGCAGAATACATACGATAGTTAATTATGGTAGTAAATGTAGGTATCATCGCTCATATCATAATAGGGCGATACAGAACCCATGCTGTATAATTCTGCCGCAGTTTCGCTGTATTCCTCGGGCACCTTGTATTTTGTGCCGTCAATGACAATAGTATAACACGGCTCGTCGGAAATATACTTATCCGTCACATTCTCCATAATTTCCGCCAGCTCGTCGGAGTATTCAAGGATATATCTGCCCGTTACCATTTTCTTATCATCAACATAATTGAAACTGATATTTACGCAGGAGGAATATACCGCACCGTTTGAAAGCTCCTTATAATCCTCGGGTGACAAAATAATTATCTTTGTATTGTCAAAGGACTTGGACAAAAGCAGCTCCTCCATTGATGTCCTCGGCGGCAGCAGACCGTTTGCGGAAAGGAACGAGAGCGTTTCCGTGTAATTTGAGGTTATTCCCGGCATTCCTACATTATAAGAGCTTTGAACATTACAGTACGGGCTTTTTGCGGGATCGAGATATTGCTCCGCAGTAAGATTTTTTAAATCGTTTCTGTATGCGTCATTAAGCTCAACATAAAATTCCCTGTCGTCAATAACGAGGTTAAGACGATAATCGTCCCAAGGATATGAAACATTAAAATTCGACTTGATATTTCTATTTGTGTTCGATTTATAATATTGATTTATCTCATCGTAATTTGCCATATTGCTCGCATAAAAAGCCTCCGCCGCCTGATTTTTCAGCTCGTCGGAAGCGGTCAGCGCCGCCATAGCTTCCGCCGCGTCCGCACCGATAGTGCCGTAATTATAGCTGCGCACAATATGTCTGCCGCTTTTCATCACATAGCATATTGAAATTTCCGAATTAATAAAGTTTTCTTTGCGTGTATCATTATTATACCTTTCAAGGACTTCGCGGTGAATATCTATTACCCTATCAATATTTTCCTAGATCG
>JBJEQM010000126.1:0-2286 GCA_051881755.1 Oscillospiraceae bacterium | reverse complement strand
AACACCTGAAATCCGCCGCTGTCGGTAAGAATAGGCTTGTCCCAGTTCATGAACTTGTGAAGTCCGCCCATTTCCTTTATGACCCTGTCCGAGGGACGCACGTGCAGATGATAGGTGTTGCAAAGCTCCACCTGACATTTCAGATCCCGCAGGTCTATGGAGGAAACTCCGCCCTTTATCGCCGCCGCCGTACCCACGTTCATAAAGCATGGCGTCTGAAATGTACCGTGGACGGTCTCAAACTGTCCGCGCCGTGCTTTTCCCTCTTGTTTAAGTAAAGTATACATTTACGCTCTCCTTTATTTTTCATTACAATATCAGCATGGCGTCGCCGAAGCTGAAAAATCTGTATTTTTCCTCAACGGCGGTGCGGTATGCGTTCATTGTATTATCATATCCCATAAACGCGGAAACAAGCATTATCAGCGTGCTTTCGGGCAGATGGAAATTTGTGATAAGACCGTCCAGCACCTTGAATTTATATCCGGGGTAGATGAAAATGTCCGTATAGCCCTCGGATTCCTTTATCTCACCGTTGTTGAAGCTTGCAACGCTTTCAAGGGTGCGGCAGGAGGTCGTACCTACGGCAATGACACGTCCGCCCTCCGCCTTTGTCTTGTTGATAAGGTCGGCTGTTTCCTGCGGAAGATGATAATGCTCCGAGTGCATTTTGTGCGCATTTACATTATCCTCCTTGACGGGACGGAACGTTCCCAAGCCAACATGGAGCGTAACATACGCAAGGCTTATACCTTTACACTCCAATTCTGCCAGCATTTCCTTGGTGAAATGCAGTCCCGCCGTGGGAGCCGCCGAAGAGCCTAATTCTCTGGAATAAACGGTCTGATAGCGCTCCTTGTTTTCCAGCTTTTTTGTTATATACGGAGGCAAGGGCATCTGTCCTACTTCCTCCAAGGCTGTAAAGAAATTACCTTCACACTCAAATTTTGCCAATCTGTTGCCGTCATTGACCGTTTCTATTATCTCTGCCCTTAATCTTCCGCCGCCGAATACAAATCTTGCGCCGGGCTTAGCCTTTTTTCCCGGACGGACGAGTATCTCCCACAGCTTATCGCCCTTCTGCTCCAGCAGCAGGAACTCCATAAATGCGCCCGTACCCACCTTTTCACCGTAAAGCCTTGCAGGGAGAACGCGTGAATCGTTCATTACAAGCAGGTCACCCTTTTTGAGGTAATCGCATAAATTATAGAAATGGGAATGTTCTATAGCGCCGCTTTCCCTTTCGATCTTCATAAGCCGAGAGGCGTTTCTCGGCTCAACGGGGGTCTGGGCGATAAGCTCCTCGGGCAGTTCATAGTAAAAATCCGAACGCTTCATTGTGCTTATATCAAGCTCCGTGCTGCATTTTACATTGTCCGCCGCACGCATTACCGCCAGCGCAGGCTTCGCCCATTCGGGAGCGCTTTCGATATTTTTAACCGTGACCTCAACGGCATCACCCGCACTCTCCAGCCCATTATCAAGCGTATCGGCACAAACAGGCGAAATACCCAGCTCGTCGGCAATATAACGATAAAATTGCTCCTTATCATTCAGAACAGCGAAATCAATAGTAATTTTTTTCATTTTTATATACATTGTCCTTTCAATATTAATCTGTTACGGAATCGTCCCAATAATTCTCGATATATTCCCATTTTTTCATTTTTCGGCGGATTTTTGTTATTTTGCCATTTATGGCATTACAATCAATGTCCGTAACGGTGTGGGTCTTGTCGTTGAAAATTTTCTTCCACCAATCGCCGTACCAAAAGTCCTCTATCTGTCTGCCGTATTCGTCAAAAACTACATATTGACGGAGGTCTCCGTCAGACTCATCGCGGATGTCTATGTATCTTTTTTTACCGTCCTCGGTAGTATAGCTTGGCAGCGCAAATATTTCATCTCTTTCCGAAACTTCATGATTTTCCATAATATCCTCCGTAATAGTACCGATTTTTTCATATACTTACTTAAAATCCTTGCCTGCGGCATAATATTTATAAAAATCTATTGACAAAGGGGAATCAATTAGATATAATAAAAATAACACCGATAGAGGCGCAATAAAGATGAGTAATGCCGCAAAGACCGGCTCGGGTCGTTTGTATGCTGCAGGAAAGGCGATATTGCCGAAGGGGAACGCTTAGCGAACGTTTTCCTGATTGTATATCGAAAAGATATGCAATTGTCATCATTTATGTGATGGAGTGCTATCGACATATTTATGTCAGTATTTCTATTATATAGTATGATGAGTCGGTTTGCAACCGATTTTTTTATTTT
>JBJEQM010000125.1:0-8967 GCA_051881755.1 Oscillospiraceae bacterium | reverse complement strand
GGCGGTCAGGTTTGGATCAAGATCTTCCCCGACAAGCCTATCACAGAAAAGCCTGCTGAAACTCGAATGGGTTCCGGTAAGGGTTCACCCGAGTACTGGGTAGCTGTTGTTAAGCCGGGCAGAGTATTATTTGAGATCGGCGGAGTTTCCGAAGAGCTTGCTCGCGAAGCTATGCGTCTTGCAAGCCACAAGCTCCCTATTAAGTGCAAGTTCGTAGCACGTCAGGCAGAGGAGGCGAGCAAGTAATGAAGGCAGCAGAAGTAAGAGAAATGACTACACTTGAGCTTGAGAATAAGCTCACAGATCTTAAGAAAGAGCTTTTTGCTCTTCGTTTCCAGCTCGCTGTTAATCAGCTTGATAACCCTACACGTTTGAAGGCTGTTAAGAAGGATATCGCACGCATCAAGACAATCATGCGTGAGAAGACCGCAGCTGAGAAGTAAGTAAGGGAGGGTCATAAAATGGCTGAAGAAAGAAATCTTAGAAAAACAAGAGTCGGCAAGGTCGTTTCCAATAAGATGGATAAGACCATTGTTGTTGCTATCACCGACAGCGTTAAGCACCCCTTGTACAAGAAGATCATTAAGAGAACTATCAAGTTCAAGGCTCACGATGAGAACAACACCTGCAACATCGGCGACCGCGTTGAGATCATGGAGACCCGTCCTATTTCCAAGGATAAGAGATGGCGTCTTGTAAGAGTTATTGAGCAGGCTAAGTAATTAATGTCCTTGTTTTACCCTTGTATTTGTCAAAAATGACTATTGACACCAAGGGACAAGTATGCTATAATTATTTTTCAGTGGGCGATACACACGGCGGCGTAGAGTACAGAAAACCGCGATACGCGCGGCGGCGTGGTAAGTCTTAGTTCAATAATTTTGACTATAATTTATAGGAAGTACGGCTGAGAGGGGTACTCTCGGCCGCGTCTTCCGTAAAATGGGAAGGAGTAATGCGCTGTGATACAGATGCAGACTTATTTGAAAGTCGCTGATAATACAGGCGCCAAGGAGCTTATGTGCATCAGAGTTCTTGGCGGTACACGCAGAAGATATGCTAATATCGGCGATGTTGTTGTTGCTTCGGTCAAGAAAGCAACACCAGGCGGCGTTGTTAAAAAAGGCGACGTTGTTAAGGCAGTGATCGTTCGTTCCGCTAAGGGCCTCCGCAGAGAGGACGGCACATACATCAGATTTGATGAGAACGCTGCTGTTATTATTAAGGAAGACAAAAACCCCAAGGGTACCCGTATTTTCGGACCTGTTGCAAGAGAGCTCAGAGATAAGGACTATATGAAGATCCTGTCACTCGCTCCCGAAGTTCTTTAAGGAGGTGTCCCGAACATGAATAATCTGCACGTTAAAACCGGTGACACCGTTGTTATCCTGTCCGGCAAGGATAAGGGCAAGCAGGGTAAGGTTTTGGAAGTTTCCCCTAAGGAAAAGAAAGTAATCGTTGAGGGTCTCAACATTGCTACAAAGCACGTTAAGCCCAGACAGATGGGTCAGCAGGGCGGCATCGTAAAGTGCGAGGCTCCTCTGTACGCGTCTAAGGTAATGGTAGTTTGCCCCAAGTGCGGCAAGCCCACAAGAGTCGGCCACAAGATCGAGGCTGACGGCACAAAGTCCAGAGTTTGCAAGAATGCAGACTGCGGCAAGACTTATTAAGGAAAGGAGTTAGATTGAAATGGCATCTAATTTAAAAGAACTTTATGTCAGCACAGTAGCTCCTGCTTTAATGAAAAAGTTCGAGTACAAGAGTGTTATGCAGATCCCCAAGATCGATAAGGTCGTTATCAACGTCGGCGCAGGCGAAGCTAAGGACAATGCCAAGGTCATCGACGCTATCATGACAGACCTCGCTGCTATCACAGGTCAGAAGCCTGTTGTATGCCGCGCTAAGAAGTCCGTTGCTAACTTTAAGCTCCGTGAAGGCATGCCTATCGGCGTTAAGGTTACTCTCAGAAGCGAAAAGATGTACGAATTCCTCGACAGACTTTTCAATGTTGCGTTCCCCCGTGTACGTGACTTCAGAGGTATCAGCGCTAACTCCTTCGACGGCAGAGGCAACTACTCCACCGGTATCAAGGAACAGCTCATCTTCCCTGAGATCGAGTACGATAAGATCGATAAGGTTCGCGGTATGGACATCAACATCATCACAACTGCTAAAACCGATGAAGAAGCAAAGGCTCTCCTTGAGCTCATGGGCGCTCCTTTCATCAAGTAATTGATTAGGAGGGATAATCAAATATGGCTAAAAAGGCAATGAAGCTGAAACAGCAGCAGACTCCTAAGTTTTCTACAAGAGCTTACAACAGATGCAAGATCTGCGGCAGACCTCACTCTTATATGAGAAAGTTCGGTATTTGCCGTATCTGCTTCAGAGAGCTGGCTCATAAGGGTCAGATCCCCGGCGTTAAAAAGGCAAGCTGGTAAGCTGAGCTTTAAGCGTCTGTTTTTTGATACGGGAATAGTTCCCGAGTAATATAAGGAGGTAAACCAGCTATGCAAATTACTGATACAATTGCAGATATACTTACCAGAATCCGCAATGCTAATTCTGCTAAGCACGCAACAGTTGACGTACCTGCTTCCAATATGAAGAAAGCTATCACTCAGATCCTCGTTGACGAGGG
The DNA here is from genome assembly GCA_051881755.1 of Oscillospiraceae bacterium. Lineage (GTDB taxonomy): Bacteria > Bacillota > Clostridia > Oscillospirales > Ruminococcaceae > UMGS363. The sequence continues at coordinate 6,326 of JBJEQM010000125.1, read as the reverse complement.
CTATATCAAGGGCTATCAGATTATTGACGACGGCAAGCAGGGCATCATCAGAATCACCCTCAAGTATGGTGAGAATAAATCACAGGTCATCACAGGACTCCGCAGAGTTTCCAAGCCCGGTCTTCGTATCTACTCCAGCTGCGAGGATATGCCCAAGGTTATGAAGGGTCTCGGTATCGCTATCGTTTCCACTTCCAAGGGAATCATGACCGACAAGAAAGCAAGAGAGCTTAATGTCGGCGGCGAAGTTCTTGCATTCGTTTGGTAAGGAGGAACAGGAACATGTCAAGAATTGGTAAAAAGCCGGTCAGTGTTCCCGCAGGCGTTGACGTTAAGATCGACGGCACCACACTTACCGTTAAAGGTCCCAAGGGCACTCTTGTTGAGACATTCAACAAGGATATGATAATCAAGCTCGAGGGCAACGAAATCATCGTTGAGCGTCCTTCCGAGGATAAGCTCCACAAGTCCCTCCACGGTCTTACAAGAACTCTTGTACACAACATGATCGTTGGTGTTACAGAGGGCTATGCAAAGACTCTCGAGATCGAGGGTATCGGTTACCGTGCTGCAAAGCAGGGTACAAATCTCGTTATGAACCTCGGCTACTCCCATCAGGTTATCGTTGCCGAGACTGACGATATAAAGATCGACGTTCCCAACCCCAACACTATCGTTATCAAGGGCGTTGACAAGCAGAAAGTCGGTCAGTTCGCAGCGGAAGTCCGCGAGAAGAGACCTCCCGAGCCTTATAAGGGCAAGGGTATCCGTTATGCCGGCGAGCACATCATCCGCAAGGAAGGTAAAGCCGGTAAGGGCAAGAAGTAATTCAAGGCTCTGTTTATTATATATCCGATTATTATGTAGAGGAATGGGACAGCCTGAAAGACGGCTACTATTCTTCGGTTAAAAAAGGAGTGAAATCAAAATGGTCAAGCAGATCAACAGAAAGGCTGCAAGAGCTAAAAGACAGATTCGTGTACGTGCTAAGATCAGCGGTACTGCTTCCTGTCCCAGACTTAACGTTTTCCGTTCTTCCAAGCATATTTACGCTCAGATCATTGACGACGTTGCAGGCGTAACACTGGCTGCTGCATCTTCTCTCGACAAGGAGTTCGAGGGCAACGGCGGCAACAAGGAGGGCGCTTTCAAGGTTGGCGAGCTCATCGCCAAGAAGGCTCTTGAAAAGGGCATCAAGGACGTAGTTTTCGATCGTGCAGGCTTCCTCTATCACGGTAGAGTTGCTGAGCTTGCAGCAGGCGCAAGAAATGGCGGTCTGAACTTCTAAGTTCGGCACACATAACTATTAAGGAGGTAATACTTTTGGCTAATGCTAAGATAGATGCTTCTGCACTCGAGCTTTCCGAAAGAGTTGTTGCTATTAACAGAGTATCCAAGACTGTTAAGGGCGGCCGTATCTTCAAGTTTGCTGCTCTCGTAGTAGTAGGCGACGGCAACGGCACAGTTGGTTTCGGCATCGGCAAATCGGGCGAAGTTCCCGACGCTATCCGCAAGGGTATCGAGGACGCAAAGAAGAATTTGATTAAAATTTCCCTCAGAGGTACAACTATCCCTCACGAGGTAACAGGTGAATTCGGCGCAGGCAGAGTTCTCATGAAGCCTGCTGCTCCCGGTACCGGTGTTATCGCAGGCGGTCCTGTACGTGCGGTCGTAGAGCTTGCAGGTATCAAGGATATCAGAACAAAGTCCCTGCGTTCCAATAACGCTTGCAACGTTGTAAGAGCTACCCTTCAGGGTCTTGCAAGCTGCAGAAGCGCTAAGGAAGTTGCCGAGATCAGAGGCAAATCCGTTAAGGATATTATTGGTTAAGGAGGACGCTGAAAATGGCACTTAAAATTAAGCTGGCTAAGAGCCTTAACGGCTGCACTAAGCCCCAGATAGCAGTAGCTCATTCTCTCGGTCTCCGCAAGGTCGGAGCTGTTACAGTTCAGCCCGATAATGACGCTACTAAGGGAAAGATTAATAAGATCTCTCACCTCGTAGAAGTAACTGAAGAATAATTTCAAGGAGGTGCGATAACTATGTTTATTCATGAATTATCCCCCGCTCCCGGTTCCACAAAGGATGTCAAGAGAATCGGCAGAGGTCACGGCTCCGGAAACGGCAAGACTGCCGGCAAGGGTCACAAGGGACAGAACGCACGCTCGGGCGGCGGTGTAAGACCCGGCTTCGAGGGCGGTCAGATGCCTCTTCAGAGAAGAATCCCTAAGAGAGGCTTCAACAACATTTTCGCAGAAAAGCCGGTTGCTATCAATGTATCCGATCTTGAGAAGTTCACAGACGGTACGGTTGTTGATACAGAGCTGCTCAAGGCTGCCGGTATCATCAAGAAGGCTGACTACGGTGTTAAGGTTCTCGGCAACGGTGAACTTACAAAAAATCTGACTGTTAAGGCAGCTGCTTTTTCAGCTTCAGCTAAGGAAAAAATTGAAAAGGCAGGCGGGAAGGCTGAGGTGATGTAATGTGTTTAAGACCTTCAGAAACGCTTGGAAGGTTCCCGAATTAAGGAAGAAAATCCTTTACACATTATTGATCATTCTCATTTTCCGTATCGGCTGTCATATTCCTGTTCCTTTTCTTGACGCGTCCATACTCGGCGCACAGATTTCGGAGAGCGGCAGCTTCCTGACATACATGGATATGCTTTCGGGCGGCGCGCTTTCACAGGGAACGTTATTTGCATTGGCAATTCAGCCGTACATCAACGCTTCGATCATTGTTCAGCTCCTTACCTACGCGCTTCCTCCGCTGGAAAATCTCCAGAAGGAGGGTGAAGAGGGCAGGAAGAAGATCAACATGATCACAGGCTTTGTTTCGCTGGGTATTTCGATTTTCATGTCATATGCCTACTACCTGACGCAGCGTAAGAGCGGTGCGGTTATGTATACGGACGGCGCCAAGGGCGTTTTTGCGGCGATAGTAATTATCGCGGCGCTTTCTGCCGGCGCAAGTCTGGTCGTATGGCTCGGCAACAGAATCAATGATAACGGTATCGGAAACGGTATCTCAATGATACTTTTCGCGGGTATCGTTTCAAGAGGTCCCTCCGGTATCCTGGCTATGCTGGAGCTGGTAAAGGCGGATATGAAGTATGTTTTCGTCGTTCCTCTGGTTCTTATCGTATTCGTTCTCATGATAGCGTTCATCGTATTCATGAACGAGTCCGAGAGACGTATCCCCATTCAGTACGCAAAGCGTGTTGTGGGAAGAAAGCAGTACGGCGGTCAGAGCACGCATATCCCCATCAAGATCGCAATGAGCGGCGTTATGCCTATCATCTTTGCAATGGCTATCATGTCCCTGCCTGCTACGCTGGAAATGTTTATCCCCGTAGCTGCTGAGCCCGAGGGCTTCTGGCAGAAATTCTACGCGGGCTTCGTACACTTCTTCAGCTATCAGAGCGGCTGGTACGCTATAAGCTACTTTGTCCTCATGATTGCATTCAACTACTTCTATGTTGCCATGCAGTACAACCCAATTGAGATTGCAAATAATCTTCGTCAGAACAACGGCGGTATCCCGGGTATAAGACCGGGCAAGCCTACCAGCGATTATATTCAGAGAGTTCTTTCCAAGATCACTCTCGTCGGTGCCGTTTTCCTCGGCATCATCGCTATACTGCCTATCTTTACCAACATCGTTATGCCGCAGCTTAACATTGCAATGGGCGGTACTTCCATCCTGATCATCGTAAGCGTTGTTCTGGAAACTGTAAGGACACTTGAATCCCAGATGATGATGCGTCACCACAAGGGATTCCTTGAATAATTTACCAAAAATAAACCGATACTTTGTTAGGAGGATACAATATGAACTTAATTTTACTGGGCGCTCCCGGTGCCGGCAAAGGCACACAGGCAGAAGTTATCAGCGCAAAGCTGAACATTCCTCAGATCTCCACCGGCAATATCCTGCGTGAAGCAGTAAAGAACGGTACGGAGTGCGGTCTTAAAGCGAAGAGCTTTATGGAGAGCGGCGCACTCGTTCCTGACGAAGTAGTAATCGGTATTCTGAAGGACAGGATCGCCGAGGACGACTGCAAAAACGGTTTTATCCTCGACGGCTTCCCCAGAACAGTTCCGCAGGCAGAAGCGCTGGAGAAAATGGGCGTGACTATCGACAAGGTCCTCTCCATTGATGTTGAGGACGCCGCTATTCAGGCAAGAATTTCCGGCAGACGCGTATGCGAAAAGTGCGGAGCTTCCTATCACATTCAGTACAACCCCACCAAGGTCGAGGGCATCTGCGACAAGTGCGGCGGAAACGCTGTTCAGCGTAAGGACGACGCTCCCGAAACTGTTGTCGAGAGACTCAAGACCTACCATGAGCAGACCGCTCCTCTTGCAGATTTCTATGCAAACAGAGGCAAGCTGGTAAGAGTTCAGGGTCAGGAAGGCGTTGCTGAAACATCGAAACTTGTTTTAGAAGCAATTAATGCTTAAGGCAGTTTAAATGATTATTGTTAAATCCAAGCACGATGTGGAGAAAATGCAGAAAGCGTGTACAATTACCGCCAATGCGCTCCACTACGGCGGAAAATCTATAAAGGTCGGTATGTCGACTTACGAGCTTGACAAGATCATTCACGATTACATCGTCAAGAACGGCGCCAAGCCCTCCTTCCTTGGCTATGGCGGATTTCCCGGTTCGGCCTGTATCTCCATAAACGATCAGGTCATTCACGGTATCCCCTCCAAGAAGAAGATAATTCACGACGGTGACATTGTCAGCATTGATGTCGGCGCATATATCGACGGCTTTCACGGGGATTCGGCTTATACCTTCCCTGTGGGAAATGTTTCGGAAGAAACCATGCAGCTCCTCAAGGTGACCAACGAGAGCCTTTATAAAGGTATCGAGCAGGCGGTCGCCGGAAACCGCATAGGCGATATAAGCCACGCGGTGGAGGAACACTGCGTTTCTTATGGATACGGCGTAGTCAAAAAGTACGTCGGACACGGCGTGGGACGGGATCTCCACGAATCTCCCGAAGTACCCAACTTCGGCAGAGCGGGACACGGTCCGCGGCTTGTGGCGGGAATGACTATCGCTATCGAGCCTATGATCAATGCAGTGGGAGAGGATATAAAAGTCCTTTCGGACGGCTGGACTGTATTGACCAAGTCAGGTTCGCCATCGGCTCATTTTGAGCATACTGTCGCAGTTACACCCGATGGTCCTGTCATTATGACAAAGCCCACCATCGTATAAGGACGCAAGTCCGGAAGGAGTATAGCTGTGGAAGCAAAACTCGGTATGGTTGTCAGGTCGGCGGCAGGGCGCGACAAGGGCAAGTTCCTTGTTATCACCGCAATCGACGGCGACTTCGCGTTTATCGCGGACGGAAAAGAGCGCAAGCTTGCTTCCCCCAAGAAAAAACGCCTGAAGCACCTGAGATTTACCAGCACTGTCATTGATACTGACGATCTGACAGATAAGGGTTTAAGACGATTTATTGCGGAATACTCCGCAGGTCGGAACCCCGGTTATTGAATCCGGATATCTTAAAGGAGGCATATTGCTTGTCTAAGGAAGATGTTATTGACGTTGAAGGTACAGTAATTGAGGCTCTCCCAAATGCAATGTTTCAGGTCGAGCTTGCTAACGGACACCAGATATTGGCTCACGTTTCCGGTAAGCTCAGAATGAACTACATTCGTATCGTTCCCGGTGATAAGGTTACAGTTGAGATGTCCCCCTACGACCTCTCAAAAGGCAGAATTACTTGGAGAGCAAAGTAAAGTCTATAGAAGGAGGTATTTATCATGAAAGTAAGACCTTCAGTTAAGCCTATTTGCGAAAAATGCAAGGTTATCAAGAGAAAAGGCAAGGTTATGATCATCTGCTCCAACCCTAAGCACAAACAGCGTCAGGGCTGATTCGGTATCATAATTTACGCAAAATGTATGAAATCCAATATGGAGGTGTTTTATAAATGGCACGTATTGCAGGCGTTGACCTTCCCAAGGATAAAAGAATAGAGATCGGTCTGACTTATATCTACGGTATCGGTCGTAAATCTGCTGATGTTATCCTCGCAAACACAGGTGTAAACCCCGACATCAGAGTTAAGGATCTTTCCGAGGACGACCTCGCTAAGCTCCGTGAATATATCGATCACAATCTCGTTGTTGAAGGCGATCTCAGAAGACAGGTTGCGCTTAACATCAAGCGTCTCGTTGAGATCGGCTGCTACAGAGGTGTTCGTCACAGAAAGGGTCTCCCCGTAAGAGGTCAGAGAACCAAGACTAACGCAAGAACCCGCAAGGGTCCTGTAAAGACCATCGCTAACAAGAAGAAGTAAG
>JBJEQM010000124.1:0-9008 GCA_051881755.1 Oscillospiraceae bacterium | reverse complement strand
TGGTGGAGGTGTAGGGAGCGCTGTCGTTTTCAAACTCGCTTACCCAGCCGTCCTCGATAAGACCCGCGTCGCGGACTGCGTTTACATCGTATTCAAGCGCAAGCGTTACAACGTCCGCTTCAAGTCCGTTGGCAACCTCCAGAGCCTGCTTGCCCGAGCCGCCGTGGGACTGTGTTATCTCGACATCCTGTCCCGTTTTCTCTTTCCAATACTCGGCGAAAACCTTGTTATATGCTTCGTAAAGCTCTCTTGTGGGGTCGTAGGAAACGTTGGTGAGGGTTATCTTCTCGGCGGAGGAAGTATCGCTTGCCTTAGCCTTGGAGCAGCCTGTCAGACCGGATATGCCGATCGCAATTGCGGAAACTGCCAGAACGGATCTGTATATGTATGCTTTAAAATTCTTTTTCATAGTAATAACCTCTTTCTGAAATATATTTTTTTAATTTGACGTGAAAAAGGTTATTGACATCGTCCGAATCGGAAGTTGGCTCTCACCAGCTTCTCAAAATTATCGTTCATGTTACCAACTCCAAAAAACTACTTACCTACTTTGTAGGTTGGATTTATTGTACCATATTAAACCTACCATGTCAATAGGATTATAATGATTTCAGCAAAAATATACATATTTTTTATATTACGGTAAAATTTTTTAATGTATCATACCAAATGTATGCTACGCAAAGATTTTACGGTGAAAAGTTACTGACCCCACCGCGGCAGGGTCAGAAGATTTCAAGGCAACACCGAACAATTATTGCCGTGCAGATGCGCAGTCAGATTTTTCGTCAGATTGTATCAAAACGACGCAGGAATACTGGCGTATTTCAAGGAGTTTTGATGCAAGATGACGGAAAATATGCAAGCAGCTGTGCGGCAAAGGCGACAGCCGTTAATTGTTCGGTGTTGCCTTCAGGAGAAAATGAAGCTGTGGATATCAGAATATTGCAACGACTGCGCCGTTGTAGTTGCCCTCAATGTACTGCTTTACCTTATCGGTTTTCAGTGCGTTTACAAGAGCGGCAGTCTTGGGGCTGTTTTCGTCGCCGCTTCTTACAGCGATGATGTTGGCGTAGGTCTGAGCGGCGCTGCCGGAGGCGTCCTCCACGGCGATAGCGTCGGCGATGTTAAGTCCCGCCGCAAGAGCGTAGTTGCCGTTGATTACCGCAAGAGAGCCGCTGTCGCTGTTGTTGAACTGTGCAGCTACCGTGTCCGCCTGAACGGTGATAATATTATAACCCTTGTTGTCCACAATGTCAAGTGTTGTTACGCCGTCGACTGCATTTGCACCCTCGGGGAGAGTGATAAGTCCCTCCTGCTCCAACAGAAGCAGAGCGCGAGTCTCATTGCTGTCGTCGGCGGGGATAATGATGGTCGCGCCGTCGGGTACTTCCGCAACCGAAGCTACGCCGTTGCCGTAAAGTCCGAAAGGCTCATAGTGTATCAGCGCGGCGGAGACAATGTCCGTACCGTTCTGCTCATTAAAGCTGTTAAGGTAGGGCGTGTGCTGGAAGTAGTTCGCGTCCAGAGAGCCCTCTTCAAGCGATGTGTTGGGGAGAACATAATCGTCGAAAATGACTATCTCAAGGTCGTAGCCCTGCGCGGCAAGGTCGTCCTTTATCTGCTCCAGTATCTCGCCGTGGGGAGTGGAGGTTGCGCCCACAACAAGCTTTTCAAGAGCGGCAGGCTCTGCGCTTGTCTCAGCTTCGGCTTCCGTTTCGGCAGGAGCGGCTTCCGTCTTGCTTTCAGTGGTCTGCGCCTGCGTCTGAGTATCTGCGGAGGTCGTTTCGCCGTTATTGGAAGAGCAGCCTGTTACTGCTGCGGCAAGTGCGAGGGTGAATAAAAATGTAAATGTTTTTCTGAGCTTTTTCATAATAATTATCCCTTTCAATTTCAAAAATATATTTATTAAGTGTTCATCGGAGCATCAGCATCGTGACATCGCCCGAACCTGAAATTCTCTCTTACAAGAGCCTCAAAATATTTTGCCATTATATCGTCTCCTATCTAATGCGCTTGTCTGTCTTTCGCGCAATAAACATACCCGTTTCCTGTATTATCTGCACTATTATTATAGTGAGCAGTACGCACACCCAGATGATATCGTCGTTGAACCGCTGATATCCGTAGCTGACGGCTATCATGCCCAGACCGCCGCCGCCGATGGTGCCTGCCATAGCGGAGTAGCCCAGTATTGTCACCAGCGAGATAACGCTGCCGACGATAAGTGAGGGCTTTGCCTCGGGGATAAGCACCCTGCATATAATGCGCATATCCGACGCGCCCATGGACTTTGCCGCCTCAATAACGCCTGCGCTGACCTCCTTGAATGAGGATTCAGTCATTCTCGCCACATAGGGCGCGGCTGCAATGACCAGCGTGACTATCATGGCTTTGTTGCCAAGGCTCGTTCCCGTTATAAGCTTTGCCACGGGCAGCATCGCCACCATAAGTATAATGAACGGTATACTGCGGAAAATGTTCACCGCGGCGCTTATAATGCGGTACAGCCACGGCAGCGGACGTATGCCGTCCTTTGCGGTAACGTTCAGCAGAACGCCCAGCGGCAGTCCGATGAGATACGAGAAAAACGCCGAGATAAAGGTCATGTAGACGGTTTCCCATATACCCTTTTGTATCGTACCCGATACCCAGAGTTTTGTAAGCAGCTCGGACATTTTATTCGCCTCCCGTTACGCTGTACTTTATATTGTTCTCATTTAAATAATGTATAACGCGCTCCTCAACGGCGTTATCGTCGGGAAGCTGAATTAAAATGTGTCCCTGAGCGGTGCCGCCGATGTCTTCGGTCTCCGCGCGGAGGATATTCAGCGGTGCGCGGCAGGTGAGGATAATGTTTGCCACAATGGGACGGTAGGAATTTTCTCCGTCGAACACGATACGCAGTATCTTCCCGCCCTTGACCTCTTCTGCGGTGTTTACCGAGGGTAGTATCAGCTTGCGCGCAATATCCGACTTGGGAGAAGCGAAAAGCTCTTTTACACTCGCAAGCTCGGCTATTTTTCCACCGTCAATTACGGCGGCGCGGTCACATATGCTCTCTATCACTTTCATTTCGTGGGTGATGACGATTATTGTGACCCCAAGCTCGCGGTTTATCTTTTTCAGCAGCTCCAGAACGGAGCGTGTGGTGTCGGGGTCGAGAGCGCTTGTTGCCTCGTCGCAGAGCAGGTACTTTGTCTCCGCCGCCAGCGCCCTTGCGATCGCAACACGCTGCTTCTGTCCGCCCGAAAGCTGGGACGGATAGGAGCGCTCCTTGTCGGTAAGACCGACCAGTTCAAGCAGCTCACGCGCCCTTTTTACGGCGGCGCTTTTCGGCGTGCCCGCTATCTCCAGAGGGAAGCAGATGTTTTTCAGCACGTTTCTCTGCTCCAAAAGATTGAAGCCTTGGAATATCATGCCGATATTGCGGCGCTTGATAAGCAGCTCCTTTTTGGAGAGCGTTCCAAGCTCGTCGCCGTCTATGATGACCTTGCCCGATGTGGGCGTTTCAAGATAATTTATACATCTTACAAGGGTGCTTTTGCCTGCGCCCGAAAGACCGATTATGCCGAATACTTCGCCGTCGTTTATGGTCAGGTCGATATGGTCAAGCGCGGTAAAATCTCCCGAAGCGGTGCGGAACACCTTGCCGAGATCCTTGATCTCTATCATGCGCTCACCGCCTTGATCTTGTTGTATATTGCCTCCGCAAGAAGCCTGTGACCGTCCCTGTCAAGATGCTCACGGTCGGCGACCGAGGGCGAAGCGTAATCGGAGGCGGCGAGAAACTCACAGCCGTTGCGCTGTGCCGCCGAATAATACGCCGATTTAAGTCCCCGCGATACCTGCACGGAGCGTCCGTCAAAGTCCTCATCGTAGCCCTTGTCGCCAACGCCCTCGGCAAGATGTATGGGTGACACAAGCAGTATCTTCACATCGCTGCTGTATTTACGTATCTGACCGATAAGCTTCTCGGCGCCCTCCGCAATATCCTCGGGAGTGTTGCCGAAGCAGCTTTTGCAGTCGTTGGTGCCCAGCATGATGATAACATACTCGGGAGTGTGGCTTTCCAGCAGAAAAGGGAGAACATCGCTGCCCTTGCGGTGAGGACGGTACATATCGTCAAAATCGGTAGTCCTGCCGCACAGCCCCTCCTCGTCAACGTGGATACCAAGCGGGTCAAGTCTGCCGCTCAGGATACCCGTCCAGCGCTCGCTGAAATCGTACCGCTGCTTTGTCTCGGGGTCGTAGCCGTATGTGTTTGAGTCTCCGAATGCCAAAAGGTTTTTCATGTTCTCACTCCCTGTTATCTTTGCTATGTTTGTAGTATATCACATATTTTCCTATAAGTGAAATGCTTATTTTCTATATTTAGCTATAAGTTTTTCTTATAACACATATTGACACGGGGGCGCAATGTAATTATAATATATATGATAAATATTTTGTGTTATATTATATTGCACGCATTAATATTGTACATATTGTTATAAACCATAATGTAGTATACAAATTAATTCTTGTAGGGGCGCACAGTGTGCGCCCAAGATATACGCACATTTCAGGATATAATTGTATAATGTTAAAGGACGCATGATGTGCGTCAATGGTATAAAAGGGGAGGATAAAATGACCCTACAGCAGATAAAATACGCCATAACCATAGCCGATACGGGCTCCATGAACAAAGCCGCGGAGCTGCTTTACGTCTCCCAGCCCTCCCTGACGGGAGCCGTAAAGGAGCTGGAGCGGGAGATAGGCATTACAATTTTCCTGCGCACCAGCAAGGGAGTTGTACCCACAAGCGAGGGCACGGATTTCCTTACCCGCGCGCGGCAGGTATATCAGCAGTACGAGCTGCTGACGGATAAATACAGCGCCTCGGGCAACCTCAAGCGTAAGTTCGGCGTGTCCACACAGCACTACTCCTTTGCGGTGAAAGCCTTTGTGGAGACGGTGAAAAAATACGATACCCTCAACTTTGAGTTTGCCATTCGTGAAACGCGCACCTTGGAGGTCATCTCCGATGTCGGTACGCTGAAAAGCGAGATAGGCATACTGTACAAGTGCGACTACAACCGTAAGATAATCAACAAGCTGCTGAAAGAAAACGAGCTGGAGTTTTATCCTCTCATAAACTGCCGCGCCTATGTGTATCTCTGGAAAGGACACCCCCTTGCGAACGAGCCGGAAATATCCTTGGAGCAGCTGCGCGATTATCCCCGACTTGCCTTTGAGCAGGGCAGCGGAAGCTCCGTTTTTCTCGCGGAGGAGATACTCAGCGAGAACGACTATCCCCGTGTTATCACGGGCAACGACCGCGCCACACAGCTTAATCTGATGGTGGGTCTCAACGCCTATACATTGTGCTCGGGCATAATCTGCGAGGAGCTCAACGGCTCGGATTTCATCGCCGTGCCTTTCAGGGAGGACGAAAACAACCGCAACGTTATCATGGAAATAGGCTATATTACCAAAAAGTACAGCCATTTAAGCGATATTGCGGAGAATTATATCGGCGAAGTAAAGAAGTATCTTGCAAATATATAATACTGATCCCTCGCATTAATCGGCGGTTTTCTAATTTCACATCGACCTATACAGCCATAACTGCGTCATTGTCTATAAAAATACCGCTCATGCCGTTTTCGACATGAGCGGTATAATGTTTTACGGTAAAGTCAGCATAACGTTAAATCTGTCACCGCGCCGTTGTGCGGCGATACTGCCGCCCATGCTCTCCGCAATGCGCACGGCAATGTAAAGTCCGGGACCGGAGGTGCTGCTGTCCTTTCCGAAAATATAGTATTTGTTCAGCAGCCTTTCCGAGGTGATGTTCTCGGGAAAGCAGGATAAAAACGAGACGGAGACCGTGCCGTTCTCATCAACGCCTAACCGCAGTTCCCCGCTGCAGGCTCGGGCGGCGCAGTTTATTATCATGGATATTACTCTGTATGCAGCGTCGGGGTCGGCGCGGCGTGTAACGTCCGACTGCGGCAGACTTATTTCCGGCGTGATACCGCGCTTTTTCAATATATCATAATGCTCCAGCAGAGCTTTTTCTATTATTCCCCGAAGCTCCGACCGACCGTCCTCAGTCTGCCGAGCCGAAAATATGTAGGCGTACTTTGCCAGCTCCTCGGTGAACTGCTTCATCTCCTCCGCGCTCTCGGACATGATACAGAGATAACGCAGAAAGTCGGGAGAGGGATTTTTCTTCTTCATTATATCAATATAACCGCATATGGACGTAAGAGGCGTGCGCAGGTCGTGAGCGATATGAGATACATCGTTTTTCAGCTGTTCCCTGTCGTTGATATACTGCTCTCCGCTGTCTGCGGGAGGTTTCTCCGTTATCGGCGCAGAGCGCTTCATAAGGTGTATTTTTACAAGCAGACCAACTGCCGCCGCGGACAGCAGCACAATAATAACAGCCATTATTATCAAGAGGACGACCTCCTTTTCCGCTTATTCCGAAGTGAGGATAAAGCCGATGCCCCATACGGCTTGGATATAGTCTCTGCCGCCGACGTCGCGCAGCTTTCGGCGCAGGTTGCTGATATGTATTTTCAGCGAGCTTTCCGTGCAGTCGGGAGTGTCGGCGGATATTTGCTCCAGTATGTCGTTTTTGGATACCACCTGATTTTCGTTGCACATAAGCTGCTTTAGGATAGCGTATTCGGTCTTGGTAAGCTTGACGGGAACGCCCTTTGCCTTTACCTCATGGGAGAGCGTATCAAGGCTAAGGTCGCCCGAGACCAGCAGCGACTGGTCGGTATCCTGCCTGCGCAGCTGAACGGCTATGCGCGCCAGCAGCTCGCCCACGTCGAAGGGTTTGGTTATATAATCCGCCGCGCCGTCCATCAGCAGATTTATCTTGCCGCGCACGTCTGTTTTTGCGCTGATGATAATGACGGGGATACCCTTGATGCGCGGCAGTATCTCCTCGCCGTCAAGCCCGGGGAGCATAAGATCAAGCAGAACGATATCGGAGCTTTGGCGTGAAAGGAGCTCCAGCGCCTCCGTTCCCGATGTTGCGGAGAAAACGTTGTAGCCGTTGCTGCGGAGAATTTCTTCAAGCATATTTACGATAGTGATATCATCGTCAATAATTGTAACGGTTTTCATTGTTTGTCCTTTCGTTTTATTTTTCCAAATATTCAATACTTGTGTATTTTTATTATATATAATTTAGCTAATAATGTCAAGTTATATATGAAAATCATACTTTTAAAATGAACAAATTATAAAAGTGCACAAAACGCGTATGGAAAAATGTGCTTTTTGCTCAGGAATATACCGAAATTGTATGATGCTGTAAAAACAGAGTCTGCCGGGAAGTATTATACTATAGCAAGATAAAAAATAGCAAAGCTTGGCAGGATATTTTTGTGTCTTGCTATAGTAAAAATATACAATATGCAAAGGAAAGGTGAAGATATATTCTACTTGTGTTTTTGTCGGAAAAGGAGTAAAATATAGGTTGTGCCGTCATATTATGGCGATACGGAAAGGAAAAAGGGTTATGAATATATTTACAAATTACGGAACGCGGCTGAAAACCGAGTTCAAGGGGTACAATGGACAGAGCTTCGGCAAGGACGTGCTGGCAGGCGTGACCGTTGCAGCGGTGGCTCTGCCGCTGGCGCTGGCGTTCGGCGTTTCCTCGGGAGCGTCCGCCGCCGCAGGACTTATCACCGCCATTATCGCAGGACTTGTCATGGGCTTCCTGTCGGGCGGCTCTTACCAGATATCGGGACCTACGGGCGCAATGACGGCGATACTGCTGTCACTTGTGGCGAAATATCAGCTGCAAGGCGTTTTCCTCGCCTGCCTTATGTCGGGCGTTATACTGCTGCTGTGCGGTCTGCTGAAGCTGGGCAAGATAGTGTCCTATCTGCCTCTGCCCGTTATCACGGGATTTACCTCGGGCATATCCATTATCATCGCGTTCGGTCAGATAAACAACCTTACGGGACTGACCTGCAGCGGAGACTCCACCATATCCAAGACAATAAGCTACTTTACCACCGAGCAGCATTTCAGCCTTGTATCGTTCATCATCGGCGCGGCGGCGGTGCTGTTCATGGCAATATACCCCAAGAAGATAAACCGCTACTTCCCGTCCTCGCTGGCGGTCATTATACTGGCGACCATATGCCGGTTTATCTTCCGCTTTGACGCTGCCACCGTAGGCGAGATACCCAAGACGGTCTTTCTCCCCGAAAGGCTTGACCTCTCCGCCGTTACATTGCAGCAGGCGGAGGCTCTTATCGTTCCCGCAATATCCATCGCGGCTCTGGGACTTATCGAGAGCCTGCTCTGCGGCGCTTCGGCAGGCAGAATGAAAAATGAAAAGCTGGACGCCAATCAGGAGCTTATCGCCCAAGGTATCGGCAATATGGTGATACCCTTCTTCGGCGGCGTACCTGCGACGGCGGCTATCGCCCGTACAGCGGTTGCAATAAAATCGGGCGGCGTTACACGTCTTACAAGCGTTTTCCACGCGGTCGTACTGCTGCTGTCCATGTTCCTGCTTGCTCCCGTTATCTCCGAAATACCGCTGGCGGCTCTTGCAGGCGTGCTCATAATGACCGCGTGGCGCATGAACGATTGGACGGTAATAAAGTCCATTTTCGACAAAAAGATAAAGACACAGATAGCCCAGTATGTGCTTACAATGCTGGCAACGGTAGTATTCGACCTTACTATCGCAATACTTATCGGCGTGCTTTTCTCCGTTGTAATGTTTATCCTTAAAGTATCGGATATGCAGATAACCGTTGCCGATGTGGATACACAAAAGCTTCACGGCGAAAGCAATCCCAGTCACAAAAAGACCGCCGTTATATATATCACGGGACCTCTGTACTTCGGTACGGCAAACAGACTGGAGGAGACCCTCCCCGACCTGCACGAAAAGCAGATAATCATATTCTCCATGCGCGGCGTGCCCTACGCGGACGCAAGCGGAGTACAGACCTTGCAGGAGCTTGTGGCGGCTT
>JBJEQM010000123.1:0-9043 GCA_051881755.1 Oscillospiraceae bacterium | reverse complement strand
TGTCAATACAAATAGTATAATTTAATTTACCTTTTTCGGTGCGGATTGTTGTATTTTGCTTTATTTGATATAATGAGGCGCTCTGTTTTGACAATTGCTACAAAATGCCGCGATTTCCTTGACTAATTCCGCAAAAAGGTGTATAGTATTATTATCGGTAAGTATATGCTTATGATAGTTCATATCGCTTTGATGTACCTTATTAATGTTAGGAAATGATTAAAATATATGGCACTTTCCCGTTCCGCCAAAAGGGCGTATAAGAAAGCTGCAAGGGAAAAAAAGAAGCGCCGCAGAGGTCACTGGCTCCTGATACAAAAGGGCGACAGCGGAAAGGAGATCGCCGGCAAGCTTTTTACACAGCTTGCCGTCATCGTCCTTATCGGCTGCCTTGCCATACTGGCAAACGAGCTGAGACTCTCCCTCAGCGCAATGTACCTGAACAGCTCAGTCAAAAATATTTTTTACAGCATTGTGGGCGAAAACCACGGCAAATTCACCGAAGCCGCAGAGCAGCTTTTGGAGATAAACCCCGATACCGTCGGCTGGATCCACATCGACGATACAAACATCGACCTGCCCGTTGTACAGCGCAAAGGCGCCGACGGCAATGAGTATTATCTCACCACCGCTTTCGACGGCAGCAAAAACAAGGCAGGCACTATCTTCCTTGATATGCGCTGCACTCTCACCGCAAAGGAGCGCTCGGAAAATCTTGTGCTTTACGGTCACAACCAAAAGGACAAGACCATGTTCGGCGACCTTGCAAAATACAAGCACGATCTTGCATTTTATCAAAGTCACCCCACGCTCACTTTCAGCTCAAATTACGGCGCGTCGGAGTATAAGATATTCGCGTATTTTGTAACTCCCGTGGAGGAATACCAGACCGCCGACGGCGTTATATTCGATTATCACAATTATATCGAGCTGGACAGCCGTGAGCGCTATGACGATTTTATTGACAATATCATGCTCCGCACCCAGATAATCACCCCTGTGGACGTAAAATACGGCGACGAATTTATCACCCTGTCCACCTGCTCAAACGAGTTTGAGCCGTCGCGCTTTGTAGTCTTTGCGCGCCGCGTCAGGGACGGAGAGGATCCGTCGGTGGACGTTTCCTCGGCGTATATCAACCAAAACGCCAAGGAGCCCGACTGGAATGTAATTTACGGATAAGGAGGACATTTCCTGCGGGAAATGATCATACATATATGTCAGGATATAAAAACAAAAAGGGGCTTATTCCCGATAAGAACGACACACCCTCACAGCGCGCGGGAAAGATAGTTTTCTGGGTCGCCGCCGTTATTCTTGTAATATCCCTTGTGATACTTGCGGCGTATTTTATCGGAGCGTACCGCGATAAAAAGCTCAACGAAAAGCTCGCAGAAGAGCATACAAACGTTATCACTCAGCCCACCGAGGTCACCACTGTTCCTCCCACCGAGACGGAGACAGAAGCCACCACTACAGAGCCGCCTCCGCTGGTCACTCTTGCCAGCATGGAGTCCCTGCTGGCGGACAACCCCGATACCGCAGGCTGGATAAAGGTGGACGGCACCTCCATCAACAATGTTGTGGTACAGACGGAGGATAATGCGTATTATCTCGACCGCAATTTCAACGGAGAAAAGTCCCAGCCGGGTACGGTCTTTGCGGACTACCGCTGTATCGTCAACGACTACGACTTCAATCAGAGCGACAATATCATACTGTACGGTCACAATCAGGCTGACGGCTCCATGTTCGGCACTCTCAGCAAATACAAGATAAAGCAGAACAGCACCAAGAATTTCGACTTCTACTGTCAGCACCCCACCTTTGAATTTTCCAATCTCTACGAGGAATATACATACAAGATAATCGCCACATTTATCATCGAGGTCGAGCCTTATCAGACCCGCGACGGTATCATTTTCGATTATCACAACTACATAAGATTCGGCTCCAAGCAAAGGACATACGACGAGTTCATAGAAAACGTAATGGCGCACACGGCTGTCAACACGGGCGTGGACGTGCAGGAGGGAGACCACTTCCTTACCCTGTCCACCTGCTCCAATGAATTTGAGCCGTCAAGACTTGTTGTTATCGGCAGGCGCGTTCGCGACGGCGAGAGCAAGGAGGTCGATACCACCAAGGCTGTCCTTAACGAGGACGCCATCGAACCCGATCTTAACTTTATTTACGGCAGAGGTTAAGCGCTGCCTTTTAAAGAGGAAATATAATGCAGGATAGATCTAACGGCGGAAAGGAATATACCGTCGATGAAATTTTAAAGGAATACGAGGATAAGTCCGTTGCGGACGAAGCTGCCGCGGCGGAGGACGATACCGCAGAAAAGGATACTGCGGAGGATAATGCCGCCGAGGATAATTCTGCGGAGGAAAGTCCGTCTGTGGATAAAGCTGAAAATGATACCGCCGATGAAGCCGAGACGGAAGAGCCCGCCGCGGAATGGTCAGACGGCGCTTCAGCGGAAAATGACACGGAGGATATGCCGCAGGACGATATTGCCGCCGCCTTTGCGCTTATGGACGATACCAAGCAGGCTATCAAGGACGAGGGCATTGTCCCCGAGCTGACGGAAGAGCCTGTCACCGAGGAGGAAAAAGCCAAGGCGCAGTATACAGGCGAGGAAGTTACGGAGATATTCGACGACGAGCCCGAGGCTCCGCATGATACCGAGGAAGCGGCGGACGACGATAACACCGGCGAGACGGAAGACGAGACGGAGGACGAGACGGAAGACGAGACGGAGGACGAAGAGGAAGCCGAAGCGGACGGGGAGGATAACGAGCCCGCCGCCGAAGATGATACAGCGTCCGACGGCGATACCGCCGAAGCCAAAAAGGACGGATTCTGGGCGGGAATTATCCCGATGAAAGGGGACAGTATCCCCGAGATAATAAGAAAGATAATATTTATCGTTGCGGTGTGCGTTTTTGTGGGCGCGGGCGTCATGCTTGTCAGCACCCTTGTGCAGTCCAGACAGGCGCTTTCCGACAGCGATGATATAAAGGCGGTAGTCACCACCACTGTCGCCACCACTATTGACAGCGACGGCAACGTTGTGACGATCGCTCCCACAGAGGAAGAAGAGCTTGAGCACAACTTCGATGTAATGACATATTATAAGGACATCAACGAGGACGTTGTGGGATATATCCAGCTTGAGGGCTGCGATATTTACCAGCCCGTAGTTCAGGGCGAGGACAACGAATATTACCTTACCCATACTTATTATAAAGGTACTAACAAGGCAGGCTCCATTTTCATGGACTACCGCTGCCGCATTGAGGAGGACTACCGTTCACCCAACATAGTGCTGTACGGTCACAATCAGGAGGACGGCACCATGTTCGGCAATCTGAAATATTACAAGCAGGACGTGGACTTCTATGCGGAAAATCCCGTTATCACCTTTAACACGGAGTACGGCGTGGGCAAGTATGTTATTTACGCATACTTTGTGACCAACGCTCTTGCCCGTCAGGACAGCAACGGCGAGGTGTTCCACTATCACGACTATATCGAGACAATGAACGATGAGTATACCTTTAACTGGTATCTCAAAGAGGTTTACGACAGAACGCAGATAATCACTCCCGTTGATGTTGAATACGGAGATCAGCTGCTCTGCCTTTCCACCTGCAGCAACGAGTTCTCCAATTCACGATTTGTTGTATTCGCAAGAAAGCTCCGTGAGGACGAGTCCCTTGACGATTTCAACTTCACCGAGGCTTATATAAATTATAACGCGCAGGGCGTGGACTGGGAGGCTATAATGTCCGCCGAGACCACCTCCGAAGAGGAGACCGAGGAGACAAGCAAGAGGGTCACAGGCTCTGCGGTAACAAACGCGGACGGCGAGATACTGACCGACGCGGACGGCAAGAAGATAACCATACGCGGCAAAAAGGTCAAGGACGAAAACGGCGAGTACGTCACCGACGAGAACGGCAGCAATATAACTACATTTGGCGTTCCCGTTTTTGACGAGGACGGCGCTCTTGTGACCAACAGCAGCGGCGCTCCCGTAACGTCGCTCCCTGCGGAGGAGACAGAGCCCGAGGAAACCACCGTCGTTGCGGAAACTAAGGTCTCCGAGACGGAAGCCCCCGAGACCCAAGTCCCCGAGGACGAGACCACATCAGAGAAATATTCAAAGACCACAAGACCCTCAAAACGTGTAGATCAGACAAAGAAACCTGCTACCTTACCTGCTTCCTCACAAGAGGATACAGAAGCTCCCCTTACGGACGAAAACGGCGCGGCGGTCACGGCTGTCCCCGAGACCTCTGCCGAAGAGACCGTCACCGAAACCGCGGGAGCGGACAGCTGAGCAAAAAGCATTTTCCGAAAGGAGACTATTATATATGGCGATAGCCGACGAGGTCAGACGACCTGAACACAGCAAGGCGAAGAAGAAAAAGAAAAGCTTCAAGGAGGCGTTTATCCCCAACAGGAACGACTCCAAAAAAGAGATATTCAGCAAAGTATTTTCTCTGTTCTCCCTGTTGGTTCTTATTGTGTGCATAGTCATACTGGCTGTATATTTCTATCATCAGTTTGAAGCCAAGCAGAACAACGCCAACATCAGTGTAATATACAATCAGGCGCAGAAAGAAAACGGTGGAGACTCCGCTCAGACCGTCCCCGTACACGACGAGGACGTTCCCAAGGAGGAGCGCGCCCCCCTTGTCAACACTGCGGCGGCGGACGAGATGCTCGCCATCAATCCCGACTATGTGGGCTATATCTATATCCCCGACGTTATGAAGGAAGCCGTTGTACAATATACCGACAACGAATACTATCTCAACCACAATTTCTACGGTCAGACCCGTTCCTGCGGCACCGTTTTCGCCGACTACCGCAACAACGTCAACGATTATGCCGACCTGCAGAGCGATAATATCATACTCTACGGTCACAATCAGCGCGACGGCACTATGTTCGGCAACATGGACTACTACAAGTGGAATTACAAATACTGGCTGCAAAATCCCTTTATATATTTTGACAACAAGTACGGCAGCAGCACCTATGTTATAATCTCCTCCTTTGTTGTCAACACGGAGCCCGAGCACGACAACGGCAACGTTTTTGACTACAATAATTTCATTGATTTCAGAGCCGACGGCAATTATACCGCCGAGGAATTTATCACTGAGATCACCGAAAGAAGCCATTTTATCACAGGTCTGGACGTTAACGAGGATGATAAGTTCCTGACCCTCTCCACCTGTGCTTATGAATGGGAGCCCTCCCGTCACGTCATAGTTGCAAGAAAGCTCCGCGACGGCGAGACTACCGATAATATAGATACAACAAACTTTACCGTTAACCCCAATCCCAAGTGGCCTGCCATCTACTATAAATATAACGGCGGCTCATACGAGGGTTAACCGACGCTGAACAAAGAAAGACTGAAAGGACACGCTTATGAAAATTCGATCTGTGCTGAGCGGTATCACCGCGCTGCTCCTCGTCGGGACGTTTTACTCCTTTGCATTCTGCATGGTGGAGGACGTGGACGACAGCCCCATTTCAATGGATTATTACTACTCCACCGAGACCGAGCCTGCTTCGGGCGAGAAGATAGGCGAGGCTACCTCGGTGAACGTTAACGAAGCGGACAAGGCTTCTGCGGAGATCGCTCCCGCGGCAGCGGAGGAAATGCCCATAATTATATATCCCGAGGAGGATATTGCCGATACTCCCTCCGCAGCTGTTGTGACGGCTGTTCCGTCGTCTGACGAGGACAGCGAGGAGACCGCCGTAGCCGTTGCTGCCGTAAATGAAACGGCTATTGAAGAATCCCTCTCCGACGATGACAGCGGAGCGACGGTGGACGGCGTTGACGAAAATGAAGCCGAAGCTTCGGGACGAAGCGTTTACGCGGAAAATGACGATGATGACGGCGACCGTATGCTCTCAAAGGACGGCGGAGTTGCTACCACCGTGCCCGAGACGGAGTTTGAAGCGGAGGAGATATTCCCCGACGACGAGACTGAGGAAGATTTCGCTCTTGAGGACGACGACGATTTTGATACGCCCGAGACCACAACTCTCCCCGATATCACAACTATACCGTCGGTGCCTGCTTCCGATGTATTTATACATATTGACGATCCCGTTTATCCCGTTACCGAGACCACGGTCACAACGGTGGTCATTCCCGGCGAGGATATTTCCACAGGCGAGACCCTCGTGGCAAGATACAACGGCTCGGTACATACCGATGACGCTTACGAGCTTGTCTGCAAGATAGTAAACAACGAAATATCGGGATATTTCAGCGATGAAGCTATCAAGGCGCAGGCTGTGGCGGCGTACTCCTATGTAAAGTATCACAACGTAAACGGACTTACCCCCTCGGTACTGGTAAAGGAAAATCCCTCCCAGCGCATAAGAGAAATGGTTTCCTCGGTGTGGGGCAAGTGTTGCTATTACAACGGCAAGGTGGCACAGACGGTATACATGGCTTCCTCCTCGGGATATACGGCTTCTTCCAAGAACGTGTGGGGCGGAGATATACCTTATCTTACCAGCGTGGCGTGTCCCTTTGACGCGGAGAGCGACCCCAACTACGGTGTGAGAACGAAATTCTCCGAAAGCGATATCAGAGCGGCTCTGGAGAAAAATCTTGGTATCACCCTGTCGGACGATCCGTCGCAGTGGCTGAAAGTCACCGCTTACATCGACGGAAACTATGTTTCGCAGATCAATGTGGACAATCAGAAAACCATCACGGGCAGAAAGCTTCGTGAAAATATACTCAACTATCAGCTCAAGAGCGCAAGCTTTGATGTTACATACGAGAACGGCTGCTTTGTGTTTACAACATACGGCTGGGGTCACGGTGTGGGCATGAGCCAGAACGGTGCTAATATTCTTGCAAAAATGGGTTATACTTACGACCAAATACTTAAGTATTATTACACGGGAATTGATGTACTATGACAATGTATGAATTAATACAGAAGAAAAAGCATAACATCGAAATGACCACGGAGGAAATGGAGTGGTTTGTTGCCGGATATACGTCCGGCAGCATTCCCGATTATCAAGCCTCCGCATGGCTTATGGCGGTATGTTTTTCTTCGTTAACGGACAGGGAGACCGTCGACCTCACTATGGCAATGGCGCGGTCGGGAGATATGATGAAGCCGCAGCTTGATGGCTTCTGTGCGGATAAGCACAGCACAGGCGGTGTTGGCGACAAGACCACGCTGGTGCTTGCTCCTGCGGCAGCGGCGTGCGGAGTGTACGTCCCCAAAATGTCGGGACGGGGTCTTGGTCACACGGGCGGCACTATCGACAAGCTGGAATCTATCCCCGGTTTCCGCACGGCTTTGGATTACAATGAATTTATGGATACAGTCAGGGGCGCAGGCTTTGCCGTTGCCGCTCAGACAGGCTCCTTTGTGCCTGCGGACAAGAAGCTGTACGCTCTGCGAGACGCTACCGCCACGGTGGACAGCATACCGCTGATATGCTCCTCCATTATGAGCAAGAAGCTTGCAACGGGCGCGGACGGCATCGTGCTGGACGTTAAGGTGGGCGACGGTGCATTCATGAAAAATATGGAGAACGCTGAAAAGCTGGCGGAGGCCATGGTGCGCGTTGGCAACATGGCGGGCAGAAAGTGCTCCGCCGTGCTGACGGAGATGAACAAGCCCCTCGGCAAAGCCGTTGGAAACACGGTGGAGGTCATTGAGGCTATCGAGGCGCTGAAAGGTAATTCTCCGTCGGATCTATATGAAGTGGCGGTGGCTCTGGGTGCGGAAATGCTGTATCTTGCAGGCAAGGGCAGCACCGAGGAGTGCACGGAAATGATAAAGGACGCTATATCCTCGGGCAGGGCGCTGGAAAGACTTCGTACCATGATAGAATTGCAGGGCGGCGACCCGCGGGTCATCGACGATTACAGCTTAATGGGCGTGCCAAAGCGAAGCATGGAGATAACGGCGGAGCGTGACGGCTACATCAGCGGTATATGCTGCGAAAGAACGGGTCTTGCGGCGCTGAAGCTGGGCGCGGGACGTCAGGTCAAGGGTGCCGACATCGACCACACGGCAGGCATTGTTTTCCGCAAGTCCGTGGGCGACAAGGTAAGCAAGGGCGAGTGTATCGCTGTATTATACACCTCCACCGAGTGCAATATGGACGAAATAGCCGAAGAATTTAAGGGATTGATACATTACGGCACGGAAAAGCCTGCCGAAAATAAAAATGTCAAAAAAATTATAAAAGGGTATTGACATTTAATATTATATGATGTATAATATTAAATGTCAAGCAAGATAGGCTGCTCAAAGCAGCTGAATAAACAACAGGTATGCTGAATATTGTATACCGTAACAAATTTTTACAGGAGGATCATACCATGAATGATGTTGTAGAAAAAATCAGCAAGGCTATCACCGACACAGGCAAGGCTGTAAGCGAAAAAACAAAACAGGTCGGAAGTGCAGCAAAGCTCAACGCAAAAATTATATCCTCTGAGCATACTGTAAGCGAAAATTATACAATTCTTGGAAAATATTACTATGATACCTACAAGGATAACCCCGACGAGGGCGCTGCCGAGTCTGTTAACGCCATTACCGCCGCTCTGGAGTCCATCGAGGAGATGAAAGCGCAGATACTGGCGCTCAGGGGCGCTGTAAAATGTAATTCCTGCGGCGCGGAGTGTCCTTTTGAGAACAACTTCTGCGGCAAATGCGGCGCTGCTCTGGAAAAGCCCGAGCCTGTTGAGGAAGAGCCCGAGGAGGAAGCTCCTGCCGAGGTAGTTGTCGTAGACGCTGAGGAGGCTGCTCCCGAAGAAGTCCCCGCAGACGATGATAATACTGTCCTTTAAAAAATATTTTTCTGTTTAAAGCGTTATCCTGTCACGCTTCCCCCTTGGAGACCGACCGCACCTTGGCTGCTCCGAGGGGCTTTTTTTGCTGTACGGCTTCTCTGCCGCTGCCGATTTATACTAATCTTTGACCGTTCTGTAGACAAAAACGGCAGATAGAATTGTGCC
>JBJEQM010000122.1:0-2324 GCA_051881755.1 Oscillospiraceae bacterium | reverse complement strand
CTTTTTTTACAAATGTCAATAATTTTGCTTGCAATTTTATAATTTATATTGTATAATAAGATTAATATTTTAAAGACATTTTGTGTCAGAAAGGATATACATACCATGAAAAGACGTATTTCATTTGTTCTTGCAATGATAATGTGCGTGACAATGGTTGGCTGCGGCGGAAATAAGACCACGGAAGTTCCCGAAACTGCTTCGTCCGTAACGACAGAATCCGCCGAGGACAAGGCAACTGCAGAGAGCGAAGCTGCCGATTTCTTTGCCGACGGCTACGATCCGCTTTCCGATGAATACGATCCCTACGGAGGTGGAGGAGCTTCGGCGGACAAGCTGAAAGCAGAAACTGCCGCCCAAAATGAGGAAGAAGCAGAAACGGACGTTAATACCGCCGATGAAAAACCTGCGGCGGAAACTACTGCGTCCGCGCCAAAGGAAAGCTCTGCTTCCGCCGAGACTGCGTCCGCAAAAAAGGAACAGTCCAACTCCGATGTTAAGCTGGAGCTCAACGTTTCCAACAGCTGGGAAAGCGGCAGCGATAAATTCATACAGGTAGACGGCACGATCACCAATAACGGCAGCAAGATAGTATCGGGCTGGACGGCTGTTATCTCCGCCGACAAAAATGCTGCGGTAGAGCAGAGCTGGAACTGCGAGCTTAGCGTCAGCGGCGGAAAGATCACCGTAACTCCAGTTGAATACAATAAGGAGGTATCCTCCGGCGGCAACGTTACATTTGGTGTGATACTGAAAAATGCGGGCAGCTTCGACGCTTCAAAGGCTACGCTGACCTGTGGAACGTCTACCGTATCCGCGCAGGGCGGCAGCGGTAATAACAACAATAACAATAATAATTCGGGAGGCTCTTCCGTGGGAAACAATAATCCTGAGATTTTTGCAGCCAAAGACGTACCTGCGCCCACAACGGACGACTGGCTTTATGTCAAGGGCAACAAGATAGTTGATAAAGACGGCAAAGAGGTTTGGCTCACGGGCGTAAACTGGTTCGGCTATAATACAGGCACCAACACATTTGACGGTCTGTGGAGCTGCGACCTGAACACCTCTCTTGCTTCAATTGCGGACAGGGGCTTCAATCTTCTTAGAATACCCATTTCCACCGAGCTTATCAAGCAGTGGTCCAATGGAGAATATCCCACTGCAAACTTCAATCAGGCGACAAATTCCTATCTTGTTGGCATGAACAGCCTTGAAATTTTTGATTATGTTATAGGTCAGTGCCGTGCAAACGGTATCAAGATAATGATAGATATTCACTGTGCCAAGACAGATTCCATGGGTCACATGAAAAATATGTGGTATGACGGCAATATTACCGAAAAGGATTATCTCGACGCTCTGACATGGATAGCGGGACGTTATAAAAACGATGATACGATCATTGCATACGACCTTGAGAATGAGCCTCACGGAACAGCTACCGAATCACCCCGTGCAAAATGGGACGATTCCAAGGACTCCGACAACTGGAAATATATTGCCGAAAAGGCTGCGGCGGCTGTATTTGAAGGCAATCCCGAGGCACTCGTAATGGTAGAGGGTATCGAGATATATCCTATAGATACAAAGTCAAACGGAGATTTTTCATCTTCAAATATGGGAGATTACTACTGCACATGGTGGGGCGGAAATCTCCGCGGCGTAAAGGATAATCCCGTTGATCTGGGCAATAAGCAGAATAAGCTGGTATATTCTCCACACGATTACGGTCCTGCGGTGTATCAGCAGCCGTGGTTCCAGGGTAATTATACATACGAAAGTCTTTACAATGACTGCTGGCATGACAACTGGTTCTATATACAGGAGCAGAATATTGCTCCGCTGCTCATTGGCGAGTGGGGCGGTTTCATGACCGAGCCCAATCTCACATGGATGACGTATATGCGCCGGTTTATCAAGGAAAACAAGATAAACCATACATTCTGGTGCTTCAACTCCAACTCGGGCGACACCGGCGGACTTGTCAAGGACGACTTCATGACGTGGGACGAGGAGAAGTACAGCTTTGTAAAAGAGGTATTGTGGCAGCAGAACGGCAAATTTGTTGGTCTTGACCATGAGATTCCCCTCGGCAGCAACGGAATTACTTTAAGTGAAGCAAAATAAAAAAACAGGCTTTGCGGGCAATATAAACTGCAAAGCCTGATTTATTGTAAAAATAAAAGCGGGCGAAAATATCGTCCGCTTTGGTGCCGGTGACCGGGGTCGAACCGGTACGGTATCACTACCACAGGATTTTGAGTCCAGCACGTCTGCCAATTCCATCACACCGGCACAAATTACTTAACTATTTTACCACA
>JBJEQM010000121.1:0-2325 GCA_051881755.1 Oscillospiraceae bacterium | reverse complement strand
CTGGGCGAGTTCGCCATGAGCCCCAGATGACTTATCCTTGTAACAGGTCCTACGGGCTCCGGTAAATCCACAACGCTGGCGGCTATGATCGACTATGTAAACATTAGCCGCTCCGCACATATAATTACAGTAGAGGATCCTATAGAATATGTTCACCAGCATAAGCGCTGTATGGTAAATCAGAGAGAGGTCGGCGACGACGTAGAAAGCTTCGCGATGTCGCTTCGTGCTGCACTCCGTGAAGACCCCGACGTTATCCTCGTCGGAGAGATGCGTGACTTTGAAACCATCAACTCCGCCATAACCGCCGCTGAAACGGGACATCTCGTAATGTCCACACTTCATACCACCTGCGCCCCCGATACTATCAACCGTATCATCGACGTTTTCCCTGCTCACCAGCAGAATCAGATACGTTCGCAGCTTGCGGCGGTACTGGTAGGCATCATCGCGCAGACACTTATCCCCAAGGCTGACGGCACGGGACGTATCGCCGCAGTTGAGATACTCAACGCTACGGACGCAGTTAAGGCTATGATACGTGATAACAAGGTACATCAGATAAGAAGTACCATTCAGACAGGTAAAAAGGACGGCATGATCTGTCTCGATCAGGAGCTTGCGCGTTACGTTAAGGACGGCGTTATCACCGATCAGGCAGCAAGAGAAAAGTGCCTTGATATTACCGAGTATGAAAACTTCCTTCGTTCGCTGGGCGGCGCACCTACTCTCCGCAGATAAAATTGCAGAAATTTTACCTTTCGGGGCAAAATCGGCATGAAAATTCGTTCATATTTGCCGCGTGCCAATGAGAATTTGTACATAAAAAAACGCGCGGCAAATCCGAGTTGATGTGCAAAAAGGCAATAAATATTAAAAAATTGTTTTTTGAGACATTCGTTCGTACATATTTTAGTCAAAATGACAAAAAAAATTCACAATATTAGAGGTATAGTGAAAAAGTATACAAATTCACAAAATTAGAGAAAAAAATATCATTTTTCTATTGACAAAATGAAGATATCGTAATATAATATAGACAGTAAGGAAAACCAAAAATATTGGTAATACTTATTAGGAGGGGAGTCCAGTGAACATGGAAAAAATCGGAGACCTCCGACGGGAAAGCTCCCGTAAAACGGTCAAAGGCTTTACGCTGCTTGAACTGATAGTTGTCATTGCGATAATCGGTGTATTGGCGGCAATATCATCGGGTCTGATCTCGGGATATGTTCGGGATCGCAAATTTGAAAGCTGCAACGAATATGCCCGCCTTACATATACTGCTATGCAGAATGCATTGATACAGGCGGAGATAAAGCAGGACTGTACTGCATTTGACGCTTACGCCATTGATGGCAACACAGCGACCACGGGCGGTACCGATCCGGATTATGTTGCGTTTTTGCTCATAATGAATAACGGAGAATTGGTTCCCGATACATTGGTAACCGTTACATCTTTTTACGGCAACAACGACGGAAGAGTAGCAAGATTCAAGCCGTCTTCGGTTTGGGATTACAACAATAACCAATTGAAATCCGGTCTTACGGGTGAGGCTGAGGCACAGGGTCAGGCTTATAAATTCCTTAAGAATTATTTTGTAGGCAATCTTGGCGCAGGCTTCACAGGTACTATCCAGATATTTGTTGACTACAGAAATTATCAGGTTGACGCTGTCGTTTACAATGAAGAGCTTAACCACGAGATAACCTACCTCAACAGATACTACATCAGCGGAAGTACGGCACAGGCTTTGAGTATCGGTATCATGTACGGCGAGGAAGACAATTTCACCCAGAAGGACACAAGAAAGGTCAACGGTGAATTCTTCGGCTGCTATCCCATGATGAATGCTATCGGCACTTATTCAAAGGTTTAATTATTTTGGAAAAGCGCGGTTTACGCTTTTTATAGAAAAATATTTATTTTTAAAAAAGGAGGAATTTCCCATGAGAAATTCAAAAATGAAGGGCTTTACCCTTATCGAGCTCATCGTAGTTATCGCAATCATCGGTGTTCTTGCAGCTATCCTCGTACCTTCCATGCTTGGTTACGTTAGAAACTCAAGAATCACATCCGCAAACTCCAACGCTAAGCAGGTTTACAACGCTTGCGCTTCCGCTCTGACAGAAGCAAGCATTGGTGGTAAGTCTGTTTCCGGTGATACTTTGGAGATTGCTGGTCCTATCAATGCAGCAACAAACAGCAAGATCGAAGTTACATTTGGTTCTACCAGCAACACTACACTTGATCTTTATGAGTACCTTGGTGAGTCCTACAATGGTATTGGTTACTGCGTATACAATCCTACTGCTTATGCTG
>JBJEQM010000120.1:0-2336 GCA_051881755.1 Oscillospiraceae bacterium | reverse complement strand
ATGTAAAAATCATTTAAAAAAATCTGCGAACACTTGGAAACGGGTTGAAAATATTTTGGCAATCTGTTATTATAGTATGTAGAAAGTTATACTATAACAGGAGGTATCATTATGCCAATGTCGATTGAAAAACGATATACTGCCGATGAGTTTTACAAGCTTGATATTACCGAGCCCTGTGAGCTTATAAACGGCAGGATAATAAATATGTCGCCCTCGCCCAGCATTATACATCAGAATATTTCGGGCGAGATATTTTACACGCTAAAAGACTATATTAAAAAGCATGGCGGCAAATGCTCGGTGTTTGAGGCGCCAACCGATGTAAAGCTGAATGATGATACCGTTGTAATACCCGATATTTTTGTGGCGTGCGACCCTGCAAGATTTGACGAGCAGAAGTATAACGGCGCGCCCGACTGGATAATCGAGATAGTATCTCCCGGCAGCTCCGAGCGCGATTACAGGGACAAGCTGATGTTATATAAAAATGCAGGCGTAAAGGAGTACTGGATAGTTGACCCGTCGGACAAAAAGGTCATAGTGTACCTTTACGGCAAATCGAATATTATAAATTTTTACGATTTTGATGACGAGATAACGGCAGATATTTACAAGGACTGCGCTGAGCCGCTGAAAATTTGTATCGGCGCAATTATCTGAAAGGACGGTCAGAATGGGCGGATTTTCCGAGCTGATAAAAAGCTTTGACAAGACAAGAGATTATGTCCGCGACTTTTTCATTTACGGTTTCAAGGTGCGGAGCGACTTTGAGCGGAAAAGTCTGCGCACCTACGACGATGAAAAGCGCCGCGCGGAAAGCTGGTTGGGCGACAATATGCGCTGTGACGACTCGCGGCGCGGCAGGCAGGTGTCCATTTCCGTGGACAGCGGGCATATCAGCGAAAATCCCCTTTACAGCGCCTACTACTCCAAAAGTTTCACTGATAACGACATCAAGCTGCATTTTATGCTGACGGATATTTTGCAGGGCGGCGAGTGTCTTTCGCTGAAAGAGCTGACGGAGCGCTTGGACGAAAGCTTCGGCGTGATATTCGAGGAGCAGACCGTCCGCAATAAGCTGAAAGAATATGCGGCGGAGGGTATATTTATCCGCGAAAAGCGCGGCAAGACCGACTATTTCCGTCTGTCCCCCGACACTTCGGACAGCTTCTTCGGCGAGTACGAGGGGCTCTCCGACGCGGTGAAATTCTTCTCCGAGATACCCGAGTTCGGCATTGTGGGCAACAGCATACTGAAAACCGCCGATCTGAAAAACGATCTGTTTTTCATGAAGCACAACTACATTGTACATACCCTGGAGGACATTATCCTGCCCGAAATATTATCCGCCATTGACGAAAAGCGGTACTTATCATTCCGCACATTTTCCGCGAAAAACCGTCTCAACAACGCGGAATTGGGCGAGGAAAACCAAGCCGTGCCTTTGCAGATTTTCTCCTCCGTACAGACGGGCAGGCGGTATCTTGCGGCGTACATTCCAAAGTACAGGCGCTTTAACGCGTTTCGTCTGGATTTTGTCCGCTCGGTCAAGGCGGGTGAGGTCTGCGCGGATTATGACAATATAGCAGAGAAGTTCCGAAGCAATGTTTCGCACTGCTTCGGCGTATCCTTCGGCGGACGGAAAGAGCACGGCTTTGTTGAGCCAATGAAGATAACCTTTGCTGCAGACGAGAAGCGCGAGGGCTATATCATTGACCGTCTGAACCGTGAAAAGCGTATTGGCGCGGTGGAGCGGACGGGCGAGGGGTTATACACTCTCACGGCGGACGTTTTCGACCCCAGCGAGATAATGCACTGGGTCAAGACCTTTATCGGCAGGATAAAGTCCGTGGAGGGCGGCTCAGAATCTGTGCGGAGAATGTTTTACAGCGATGTGAGAAAAATGTATCATATGTATACGGAGCAGGACGATGAACATATTCAGTGAAATATACGGCGCATACTATCGCGCTGCGGCGAAAATCATGGAGCGCGAAAAAATATCCGCGGAGGAGATAAACGACATTATCTCCCAAGAGGCTTTCCGCGACTCCATGCTGTTTTTGCAGCCAAAGATAATGCCCCAAAAGGACGGCTCTGACTGGGGCTTGCTGCGCAGAAACGACGACGGCAGCTTCTCACCCGTAATAAAAAATAAGCCCGCGAAAATTATCACGGACATACAGAAAATGTGGCTCAAAGCAAAGCTTGCAGACCCCAAGTTCCGTCTGTTTTTGGAGGACGGCACTCTTGCGGCGCTGGAAAAACGGCTGGAAAATGTAAAGCCCCTCTATC
The DNA here is from genome assembly GCA_051881755.1 of Oscillospiraceae bacterium. GTDB lineage: Bacteria > Bacillota > Clostridia > Oscillospirales > Ruminococcaceae > UMGS363. Next base: position 38 of record JBJEQM010000120.1, on the reverse strand, counting down.
GTCCCGAGCATTTCCGCTTCCCCGATATTTTCTCCGAC
>JBJEQM010000119.1:0-2337 GCA_051881755.1 Oscillospiraceae bacterium | reverse complement strand
AAAGACCACCGTTGCCAGAATTATCGCGGAAAATACTCACATGAAGCTGCACAAGCTCAACGGCACCTCCGCTTCCATTGCCGACATAAAGGACGTTATTGCCGATACGGGCACATTGGACGGCATTAACGGCGTTTTACTGTATCTTGACGAGATACAGTATCTTAACAAAAAGCAGCAGCAGTCTTTATTGGAGTACATTGAAAACGGACAGATAACGCTGATAGCCTCCACCACGGAAAATCCGTATTTTTATGTATATAATGCCATTATAAGCCGCTCCACCGTGTTCGAGTTCAAGCCCGTGACGGCGGAGGAGCTTGTTCCTGCGGTAAACCGTGCGTTCCGTCTTGCGGCGGAGCAGCTTGGTATGAGCGTCAAGGTGGAAAAGGGTGCGGCGGAGTATATTGCTCGTGGCTGCGGCGGAGACGTGCGGAAATCAATCAACACCGCTGAGCTGTGCGTGCTTTCGGGCGAAAACGACGGCACGGAGATATGCATAAAGCGCTCTCTTGCCGAGGAGCTGACCCAGCGCAGTAATATGAAATATGACCGTGACGGCGATCAGCATTACGATATATTGTCCGCACTTCAAAAGTCCATACGCGGCTCGGACGAAAACGCTGCTATACATTACGCCGCAAGATTAATGGAGGCAGGGGACATTATCTCGTTAAGCCGCCGCCTCCTTGTTATTGCCTGCGAGGACGTGGGACTTGCTTATCCACAGGCGATAGCCATAGTCAAGGCGTGCGTGGACAGCGCCATGCAGCTTGGTCTTCCCGAGGCGAGGATACCTCTTGCGGAGGCGGTCATTCTCCTTGCTACAGCGCCCAAGTCCAACTCGGCGTATAACGCCATAAACGCAGCCATGGCGGACGTACAGAACGGCGAAATAGGGGATTTCCCGCGGCACCTGCAAAATAAGCATTTCGACGGCGAGGGTGCGGAGGTAAAAGGTCAGCATTATCTTTATCCTCACGATTATCCTAACCATTATGTCAAGCAGCAGTATCTTCCCGACCCGCTGAAGGATAAGGTATATTATCGTTTCGGCGAGAATAAAAACGAGCAGGCGGCGTATGCTTACCGCAAACATATTCTGGAGGAATGGGATAAAAATAACAAGGGCTGACATGATTAGGCGAATTCCTTTTATATGCTCTGTGGCATTTTAGCGGCGGCAGCATATAATGTACTAAGCCCCGTGACGGGACTTGGAAAGGAATGAACCTAATGGGTATTTCGTACTCCAACAAGGAGCTCAGCACAGACGTTATAAGCTGCGGCGGCTCCTTTAAAATAAAGCTTTCACTTTCGGCTGAGCCGGATATTGTATCAAATCCTACCGATATTGTCCTTATACTTGACCGCTCGAGAAGTATGGCAGGCAGTCCGCTTGCCAATCTGAAAAACGGTGCAAAAAAGTTTATCGATATTATAGACGAGGCTACCGACGGCGCGCAGGACGGTCATATCGGCAGCGGAAGTCATATAGGTATAGTAAGCTTTGCCACTACTGCAACGCAGAATACTCAGCTTATTACCTCCGTCGCCGATTTAAAAGCGGCGGTAGATTCTCTTTCGGCAGACGGCTCTACCAACCACAGAGACGCATTTGAAAAAGCACTGGCGCTGTTCGACCCTGCTTCCACAAATGAAAAGGTAATGGTAATGTTCACCGACGGCGTTACTACCGTAGGCGGAGACGCTAACCCCGTGGCGACAGCAGCAAAGGCACAGGGCGTTATAATTTACGTTATAGGTCTTTCGGGCAACGGCGGCATCGATATCAATGCTCTGCGCGATTGGGCTTCCGACCCCGATTCAGCATATCTTGCCATCACTCCCGATGACGAGGAACTGGAAAATCTGTTTGAAGACCTTGCGAAGAATATATCAAAGCCCGGAGCGACCGATATTGTTATCCGAGATAAAGTCACATCATGCTTCAAGATAACCTCGGTTTCCACTCCCACAAAGGGAACAGCTACTCTTCTTGATCCCAGCACGGTCGAGTGGAAAATAGCTTCTCTCGGAGTAAAGGGAAGTGAGGGAGCTGTTCTGGAATTTGACGTTCAGCACCTTGGTCAATGCTCGGGAGATATTGAGGTAAATGAATATATTACCTACAGCGATAAGGAGAATAACACTGTGGATTTCCCGTCTCCCAAGATAGAAGTGGACTGCGGCTCCGATGTTGAGCCCGAAAGCTGTCCCGAACCCGTTGATATTGAAATTGACGGCTGCGAGGACGCTGTCGAGATCGACGCGGGCGATGTTGAAATGAGCTCGCTGGGACGTATTTTACAGCTTGATGTTACGCTGAAAAATGTA
>JBJEQM010000118.1:0-2344 GCA_051881755.1 Oscillospiraceae bacterium | reverse complement strand
ACGGACGGTAAATTCATCCGCAAAGCCGCCAACCACAATGGGATTTTCATTTTCTATGGTAATGACCGAGAAGATGAGGTTGCTGTGTTTAAGGTCAAGCGCACTTATGACATAGTCGTTTTCGGAGTTAATGGAAAAATCATCGATATGTGTACGAATATCCTTAAAGGGCAGACATAAATATGTGTCTGTTCCGTACACCTTAAGCTCTTGATTATCCATATCCATTTCCACAGCAATTCCGTTCTCCGACTGTGAAATTTCCGCAAACTCCGCTTCGGTAATACGCTTGCCGTGAGTATTGCCGTAAACAAACGGTCTTTTTGAATATACGCACGCCTCTTTCAAGCGGTCAACGGTCATTAGATCGCTGCGATAATACCTTGTTTCACCCTCCTGCGTTACGGAGAATACAAAACGTTCCTTATTTTCCACATCATACGCTGCAAAGCCGCTGCGAACATTCTCTGCAACGATATTTCTATCCTCGTCTGCGATAATATGTCCCACTTCGTCTGTGTAACCGTAGTTATCGCTTTCCAGCATAAACAGCTTTTTGCCGCCGATTTCCGCATAGTCAACAACGTGCCAAGTGCCTTCCGCCTCATCAAATGATACGTCCTTGCTGTTTCGGGTCAGTTTTTCCTCTGCAACTTCGGGCGTAATTTCCGGACGGACTTTTTCACGGTCAAGGGAAATGAGAATACGGTCAGCGGTTTCCGCAACGGCTATACCTACATCGTCGATACTATTCAGGTCGCCCATCTTTACCCACATTGCATATATTTCGCCAAGAGGATCGGGTCTTGACAGCAGCGCTTCATACTGCTCATTGGAAAGGTCGGGCGTATTCTCCTCAAGATACAGACGAATTTTATCCTTATCCACAATTTCCTCCGCAGCCTCGATAAGCACCTCGGGACTTTCCTTTTTCATCTGTCCGATGAAATAGCTGTACTCGTCATTTACCCTTGCATACAGCTGCTCCGCATAGCTTACTTCCTCGGCAGGCTCGATAACAATATTGCTTTCGGGCAGCGGAACATCATCATGCGAAGGCTCCGTTGCTATGGGACGATATTCTTCCATTGCAGCCTTGAAAATATCCATGGTCTTAATAGCATTTAAGGCGCTTTCTCTGTCCTCTGCCATATCGTCCATATTTTCGCTGTCGCTTATTACATTCATAAGGTAATTACGGACAGAGGAATAGTTCCTCTCCAGAAGTGCGAACATGGCATTTGCATATTCATTTTCATTGCTGCGCCAATGCTCCCAGCCGTTATCCTCGTGATATTTTTCAAGGTTGAGATAATACGGCGTTCCAACGCTTTTTTCTGCTTTGAAATACTTTCTTGAAACATCATACACCACACTTGCAATAGTGTCGGCTATATGATAAATGGTGACATCGTTTTTATCAGCTGATACAGTGCTGTTTTTATCTTCAAGCATATCGTAAACAGCATTTTTGTTGGCAACGGAATTATATGGCTCTATCCTTTCGCCGTTGACATATACATCAAAACCGTAATACCACATTTCCGATGCTACTTCGCCGCTGACTGTCATCTGACCTTCGGGGACAACCTTAGCTGCAATGTAATCGTCAAAGCCGTTATATACCTTGTCCATAACGACAGTTCCGTTTTCATCAACTATCAGGCAGGACGCCTCATCGCCGTATATCTCGCTCTCCAACAAAAACAGGTCTTTACCCTGTATATTCTGCGCGTCAATGGCATACCACGTTCCCGTATATCCCTCGATTTCAATATTTTCACTTGTAAGACCGATAAGGTTGCTCTTTTCAGCCTGCTTGCTTTTCTCGGCAGCAATCGCAGGACAGCTTTCTTCAAGGAGAGTGATAACCGCGGCAATATCTTCTGTGTGGGTGCTGTTTATACCGATACCATAAAACTCCGCCACCGATTCGGGCGCGTTGATGTATTCATCGGCATATTCCTGAAAATATCCGCTGTAGGTATCAATGGACGATTCGCGGCAGTTTTCCAAAAGGTAATTGATAAACGCGTTATATCCCTCGGTTTCGTTCCCCGCATTTGCCCGTGCAATATATGCAGCATAAATATCCTGTTCGGAAATATATTTTTCTACAAACTCGCCATCGCCGTTATCACCGTCGGGATTGAAATACAGCCACACAAAGCTGCTGCTTGCCTCGTTGTATCTGAAATGGTCGGGATAAAGACCGTTCTGCATAGGAAAATCGGTAATATGCTCTCTGTTTTCCTCGGCAATTTCCTCGTTTTCACGGTCAAGTTCAGCTGCTCTCCATATATCAAGCTCTTCGCGGGAATTGCTGAGCGTGATATTTTCCGAC
>JBJEQM010000117.1:0-2348 GCA_051881755.1 Oscillospiraceae bacterium | reverse complement strand
CAAGCACTACGGGACAGCTTATCTATATGATCGGTTCTATCCTGCTTCTTATTATCGTATTTTATTTCTTCATGATCAAGCCTCAGAAGAAAAAGGAAAAGGAAGCCAAGCAGCTTCGCGATGGTTTACAGATCGGCGACGAGGTAACTACTATCGGCGGTATCACGGGCATTATCGTCCGCATCAACAGAAACCCCGAAAACTCCCATGAGGATACAGCCGTTATCGAGACAGGCGGCGACCGCAGCAAGATACGCATCAAGCTGTGGGCAATTTCCGAAAATCTCACTGTGCATGACGCTGTTGAGGAAACCATTGCCAAGAAGTAATTTTATACGGTATAACAAAGCCGCTCTTATTTTAAGGGCGGCTTTTATATCGCGTATTATCATCTGAGAAAAAATCCCGTCAAGCCTTGGTGACACAGAGGCTTGACGGGATTTTTGGAGCTGGCAACGGGACTCGAACCTGCGACCTGCGCATTACGAATGCGCTGCTCTACCGACTGAGCTACGCCAGCAAATTTTACTATATTATTATACAGGATAAAATCCCATTTGTCAAGGGGTTAGATATAATTTCTCAACTGAAAAATTAAATATAATTTCTCGGCTGAAAAATATACATATCATGCTATTGACAAATGCGGTATTTGTGGTATAATAAATATAAGAAAGAGCGTATCGATAGACGGTCGCTCCCCATTATGCATAAACTAAAAATAAAAAGATTTAGCCGCCGCGTTTGGAAGCAGGGCGGTTATTTCTTTTTATTGCCGCGCACAGTTTGAATAACTGCACAAAGAGTTGCTGTGAGATTTAACACTAAATTAAGTATCTCCATTATACTCATGGCAATCCCCCCTTTCTTTAGGGGAGGAAACGACCGCCTACAGTTATGATACGCTCTGCTATACAGTGTACCACATTTGTCGAAATCTGTCAAGAACAATACACAAGGCTTAATACTAATCAACAAGGAGGATACATATGGGAATAGTAATCACCGCCGTAACATCGCTTCTTATGGGCGCTCTGCTTTTGTATCTTGCCCTATCATTCCTGCATGGTAAAAACATTGAGCTTATTGCAGGATACAGCTCCATGTCCGAAAGCGAGAAAAAAGAATGCGACAAAGAAAAATTGGGCAGGAAAAACGGTATCACGCTGCTGCAGATAGCTATATTTACACTGTTCTTTTCCCTCATGTCCTTTCTGACGGTATTCGGAGCAATAAAGCAGACTATATTTGTTGTCTGTATTCCTATTTATATTGTGCTGGTCATTGTATTAGTCATTATCAGCATGATAAAACTGAATAAATAACCAAGCCCTCCGTGCTGCAAAACGCGGAGGGTATTTATCACATCTGATGCCGCACAACACCGTATTCATCGTCCAGGCGATAGTAGGGACAATAGTAATTGGTGCCGCAGAGGAAGCGGTTCATTTCGTCCTCGTCCAGCTCCACAAGGCAGGTGTAGCAGTCGTAGTCCTCATCGTAAACATAATTTACGCAGGTATCACAGTTAGTAATCTTTTTCTCAGCCATTTATCTTCGCCTCCAGCATATCGAGCAGGGCGCGGCAGCCAAACTCCACATCATTGTAAGTCGCGTCGAAATCGCCCGTATACCACGGGTCGGCAACGTCGCGGCTTATGCCCGCAAATTCCAGCAGCTTGTATATCTTGTCGCCGCCGCCCGTCATTCGCTGCATATTGCGTATATTGGCGCTGTCCATGCCGATAAGATAATCGTACTTGTCATAGTCCGCCCGTGTAAGCTGCACGGCATACTTGCCGTCGGGAGATATACCATGCTCCGCCAGCTTTCTTCGTGTGCCGCGGTGTACGGGATTGCCTATCTCCTCCGTGCTGGTGGCTGCTGAGGCTGTCTCGATATATCCCGACAGTCCCCGCTTTTTTACCATATCGCGAAACACAAACTCCGCCATCGGCGAACGGCAGATATTGCCGTGGCAGACAAATAATACTTTTATCATAGTTATCTCCTATCCTTAATTGCCGTGATTTGCCCTGTTTTGCGCAATATATCAATGATAACATTGTTGTACACATTATCCGTGAGAATGTGTCGGTATAGGCAAAATAGTGCAAAATGAGGCAAAGTGTAGATTTCAAAAGTAGTCGGGTAGTAGTCAATTTAGGGGACGGACTACTGCTATTTTTGAGTTATTGATAACATCCTTAAGCGTTAAACCCTGTTTACATTATATCATATAAGTAAATGCATTTCAATATCGGATTGCAGTTAATGGAATTTCGGGCAGTTTCTCAAATGAAATGTCATTGCTTTTCATTTGCCTGCGGTAATAGTCGCTGCATTTG
>JBJEQM010000116.1:0-2357 GCA_051881755.1 Oscillospiraceae bacterium | reverse complement strand
ACTCTTGAGTACGATCCCAACAGAAGCGCATTCATCGCTCTCGTTCAGTACGAGGACGGCGAGAAGAGATATATCATCGCTCCTAACGGTCTTTCCGTTGGTGACGTTATCCGCGCAGGCGCCGATTCCGATATCAAGCCCGGCAACGCTCTTGCACTGGCTAATATCCCTGTTGGTACTTTTATCCACAACATCGAGCTTTATCCCGGCAAGGGCGCTCAGCTCGTTCGCGCAGCCGGCAACATGGCTCAGCTCATGGGTAAGGAAAATGATTACGCTCTCGTAAGACTTCCTTCCGGCGAAATGAGAAAGATCGCTGTAAACTGCATGGCTTCCATCGGTCAGGTTTCCAACATCGACCATGAGAACGTTAATGTAGGTAAGGCAGGTAAGACACGTCATAAGGGTATCAGACCTACAGTCCGCGGTTCCGTAATGAACCCCTGCGACCATCCTCACGGCGGTGGTGAAGGTAAATCACCTGTCGGACGTCCCGGCCCTGTTACACCTTGGGGCAAGCCTGCTATGGGCTACAAGACCAGAGCTACTCATAACAGAACCGACAAGTTCATCGTTAAGAGAAGAAACGGTAAATAATTTTAAAGTATTAAAAACACTCATAGGAATCGTAAAGAGGAATGTTGGAACGGGTCTCCGTTCCATACATCTTGCCTCTGATTGTTGAGAGGGGAGGAAAACCAATGAGCAGAAGCGTTAAGAAGGGTCCTTACGTACAGGAAGTCCTTTTGAAGAGAGTTATCGCAATGAACGAAGCAGGCGAGAAGAAGGTTCTCAAGACCTGGAGCAGAGCTTCCACGATTTTCCCTGATTTCGTTGGTCATACATTTGCTGTTCACGACGGCAGAAAGCACGTTCCCGTTTATGTAACCGAAGATATGGTAGGTCACAGACTCGGCGAATTTGCGCCTACAAGAACCTATAAGGGTCATGCAGGCTCGAAGACATCCAACAACGGTAAATAATTAGGTAGAGAGGAGAATTCATAAATGGAAGCAAGAGCATATCTGAAAAATGCTCGCATAGCACCCAGAAAGGTTCAGATCGTTCTCGACCTCATCAGAGGAAAAGACGTTGAAACAGCTATGGCGATTTTAAAGAACACACCCAAATCTGCCTGTGAATACCTGGAAAAGCTTCTGAAGTCCGCAGTAGCAAACGCAGAGAACAACTTCGGCATGGATAGAGCTAATCTCTATGTATCCGAGTGCTTCGTTTGCCCCGGCCCTATCATGAAGAGAATTATGCCTAGAGCACAGGGCAGAGCATTCCGTATCCTCAAGAGAACATCTCACGTTACTCTTGCGGTAAAGGAAAAAGAATAAGTCGAAAGAGAGGTAAACTAAATGGGACAGAAAGTTAATCCGCACGGTCTCCGCGTCGGCGTAATCAAAGATTGGGATTCCCGCTGGTTTGCAAACAAAGCAACTTTCGGCGATACTCTTGTTGAAGATTACAACGTTCGTAACTATATTAAGAAAAACCTTTATGCAGCAGGCGTTCCCAAGATCGAGATCGAGAGATTTGCTGATAAGGTAAGGATCCATGTTCACTGCGCTAAGCCCGGTCTTGTAATCGGCAGAGGCGGCGAGAACATCGAAAAGCTTCGTCTTGATGTTGAGAAGATGATCGGCAAGTCCGTTGCTATCAACATTGTTGAAGTTAAGGTTCCCGATATGAATGCACAGCTTGTTGCTGAGAGCATCGCTGCTCAGCTGGAAAACCGTGTATCTTTCAGAAGAGCTATGAAGCAGTCCATCGGCAGAGCTATGAAGCTGGGCGCTAAGGGTATCAAGGTTAAGGTTGGCGGCCGTCTCGGCGGTGCTGAAATTGCACGTTCCGAGAGCTACCACGAGGGTACAATTCCCCTTCAGACTATCCGTGCCGACATCGACTACGGTTTTGCTGAGGCACACACAACTTACGGCCGTATCGGCGTTAAGGTTTGGATATACAAGGGTGAAGTCCTCAAGGGCGATGTAAACGCTGCTAAGACAGCTCCCGCAGAAAAGCCCGAGAGAAGACGCAGAAACAACGATTCCCGTCCCCGCAATAACGGCGGCAGAAATCGTTCCGAAGCTAAAAGAGAAGGAGGTAACCAGTAATGCTTCTTCCGAAGAGAGTTAAGTACAGAAGAGTACAGAGAGGCAGACTTACAGGTAAGGCAATGCGCGGAAATACCGTTTCCAACGGTGATTTCGGTCTGCAGGCACTTGAACCTGCTTGGATTACCTCTAACCAGATCGAAGCTGCCCGTATCGCTATGACACGTTACATCAAGCGTGGCGGTCAGGTTTGGATCAAGATCTTCCCCGACAAGCCTATCACAGAAAAGCCTG
>JBJEQM010000115.1:0-2360 GCA_051881755.1 Oscillospiraceae bacterium | reverse complement strand
AGATGTTTACGATTTGAATAAAGAGTTATTTGGTATTTGACAATTCCCATTTATTGGGAAGATTACCCCGCATAAATCCCCACAATATCTTTGAGCCTATCCCGAATGTCATCGGGAATATCGTCCATAAGGTCGGGCGGCGGGATAATAATTTTGTTGTCGCTTGTAATATACCCTATCTCGATCACCTCGGAAACATCAATGTCCCCATCATCATAAAATTCCGACAGGTCAATAGGCACGGTTTCTTCCTCCGTCCGTATGTTTTCCTCAAGGTAATAGGTGTTGTGCTCCTTGTCGGCTTCGTCAAGCATATTGTACCGAGGGTGATTGGTAATGTCGAATTTTGCCGTCAAAAACGGGTGAAGTCCGCACACCATTACAATGCAGTCATTGTTGTCCATGGTCGCAAGCTCGTCAATGGTGGCAAGCTCGCGTCCCAGGATAGCGTTATTGTATGACGATGAGCCTTGTTTGCCCTTGGTCTGATTTATGCTCTGCTGGTCGATAGTTTCCTTGCCCAGCTCCTTTGATAAATACTCATTGGTAAATTGGTCCTTGCCGCCGAGATAAATCATAGTATCGCAGTTGCCCGGCAGCTCCTCCCACGATTTTTCGTATAATCGCTTTAGCTGCGAGAGATTTTGCAGTATTACAACCGCCGATATTTCAAACTTTCGGCAGGTGGCAAGTATCTTTTCAAACTCCGGTATCTTGCCGACGTTCGCGAACTCATCGAGAATAAATCTAACATGAACAGGCAGTCTGCCGTGATAATACGTTATGGCACGGTCGTACAGCGTATCGAAAAGCTGTGTGTACATCATCGCCGCAAGAAAGTTATATGTCGTATCAGTTGACGGTATTATGATGAATAATGCCGTCTTTTCATCTCCCATGGTTTCCAGATGTATATTGTCGGTGTATGTCAGATTGCGGACGTCCTCCAGCTTGAAATGCTGTAACTTTGTGGTGGTGCTTATAAGGATAGACTGCATTGTCTTTCCCGCAGCCTGCTTGAACTCCTCATAATACTGCACAGACAATGCTTTCGGGTCATTTTCCTTGCGCTTGTCAAATATAATGTCAAGCTCGGACTTTTCTTCCTCCTTGCCCTCTATGACTTTGGCTTTATGAATTAAATCCAGCACACTTGCAAAATTCTGCTCCTCCTCCGTGCCCGTTTCCACAAGCAGAAAACATAACGCCGATAACAGAAGTCTTGTGGCGTCGTCCCAGAATTGATCTCCGGTTGAAGCCCCCTCCACCTTTGTATTCGTCATAAATACATTTATCATTTTTATGACGTTATTGCTGTTTATCTCGCCTGTGCAGTCCCTCAGATAATGAAAGGGATTGTAGTTTGAGCTGTGTTTCATATCATTTATATTAAACAACTTTATCTTGTACCCTCTCCGCAGCAGCATCATGCCGCAGGACTGCACCAGCTCGCCCGACGGGTCTGTTACAACAAAGGAGGTGTTACACTGCATAAGGTTAGGCTTTACATAAAAACGCGATTTACCCGTACCGGAGCCGCCAAGTATTATCTTGTTCAGATTAAGCATTGGCTTTATCTTGCCCGATGATTTTTTCATATCCGCAACCTTTTTTAAGGTCATTTTCTCATTTTCGGGTAACGTCCGCCACCTTTTGTACAGCAGGCATTTCAATGATACCGTCCTTTGCAAGCTGTTTCATTATCTCCGCAGCCGACATCTCGTCCTTTATGTTGAAGTTTTTCATCAGCGCCTTTTCCACATCAGCCATTGGCGTACCCTTATCAATATCCATATACTTATACTGCTCTCCGCTTTCCTGCACGATGAGCGTTCCGTATTTGGAATTGTGGTACATCATATTTTCAAGCTCGGGATTGTTTGTATCAAAGGACTTAGGTACAACAGGCTTTTCCTCGCTTTTTTCAATATCCTCATTGACCATATCGGTATCGCGATAGCTGCCCACAACACGCTCCGCGATTTCCTTTGCACATACCTCGCTGTATCCCATATCCGTAAGCTTTGCCGCGATCGTTTCCCGCGGAAGTATAGGGAGAATGGTAAATCTGTTTGCAGCTTTATCATATACACAGCATTTTCCGCCGTCATACTTTGGCAGCTCACCAAAACATTCAGCCTTGCCGATAAGTTTTTGAGATAACTGCGACTGCGCCAGATACTCCCCTATATTTGGAATATCTGCATACACAATTTCACTTTGCTCAGCGGAATAGTTGAATATCTCCTTGTAATTCTCGGGCAGCGCCTTGTCAATATCTTTCAGCAGCAGCTCTGCCGCACCTGCGGATATTCCCTGCTCCAGCATTTCTGTTCGCATTTTCTCCGCGCTGTCAATAC
>JBJEQM010000114.1:5636-9283 GCA_051881755.1 Oscillospiraceae bacterium | reverse complement strand
CCTCAAAAGCAGCCTCGGGAGTCTGGGGCGGCTGTTCCTTGGGCTGCTTGGGAGCGCTGTCAAAGCGTCTGCCGCCGCCGTTACCGCCGTTGTAGGGCTTCTTGAAATCCTTGCGGGGAGGATTATCCACCGCCTTTTTGATGGAAAGGGATATTTTTCCGTCGTCACCCACAGCAAGCACCTTTACCTTTACAGTCTGCCCCTCGGTAAGGTGATCCTTTATTTCGCTGACGAATGTGTTAGCTACCTCGCTGATATGTACCATTCCCGTAGTACCGGGCTCCAGCTCGACGAATGCGCCGAATTTTGTGATACCCGTGACCTTGCCCTCGTAAATTTTTCCTACATCTAACTGCATAAAAAGCTTTTTTGATCCTCTCGTTCGTGATATTTGCCGCTAATTTCTGGTTGTATCATAGAAGCGGCGCTCGTTTGGGTAAGCGTAACCGAGAACGTCCACAGCGATGCGCTCCATATAGGAACGCTCGTCCTCCTCGGCAAGAATACTTGAATACTTGTCGTTTTCGGCTTCAAGCTCCTCGGCTTTTTTCTTCAGAGCCTCAAGCTCCTGCTTTTTCTCGTAGATCTCCGCATTGGATACAACAAAGGAACCGAGGCAGAACACGGTAAAGACAACGGCTGCCAGCGAAGCTATAAAGCGTGAAGCAGGGCTGCCCTTTTTACGGCGCTCTTCCTTGCGCTGTTCTTTTTGTCGGCGCTTGGTATATTCCTTATAGCTCTCGTTCACTTTGTTCACCTCCCATCGGGAATTTACACTGACCCACTTTAGTTTCTTTATTATACACCAAATCGTCCCGATTTTTCAAGGGTTTGAGAGGATTTATTTTTCATTTTCCAAATTTTCATAACTATGCACAAATATGTTAAATTTTTTTGGATATATTCTTTTAGCCAATTTTACAATGGGTGCAAAAACCGCGGAATATACTTTATGTAAAACGCCGTATACGGCGGAGACCACCGCGCGGAGTATGCCCGTGATAAGGCTGCCGACAGTCACGATATACAGTATAAACCCCAGCACAGAGCCTGCCGCGCAGAAAAATCTCACGCTGCCGCGGCAGAAAAGCGCCCCGAAAAGGAACAGCGCCGCCCCGAAGCATACGGCGAATATTATATCGGCGGCGAGAACAGCGCCGTTTCTGCGCATAAAGGGGAAAACTATCCTTACCGCGCGGAAGCAGTCGTACAGTATGCCCAGAGCCGCCCCCAGCGCCACCGACATAAAAAACTGCGCCGTCTGACGTGAGACGGTGAAAAAGGATTCAAGCTCCAAAATATCAGCTCCTACCTGAAAAGCTTGCCGATAAAAGAAAGGGGCGACTGTCGGTCGGCGTCGCCGTAGATCACCGCGTCGATGTTCCCCTCGATGTTCATTTCGCCGCCCGTAACGGACAGGTCGTTCACATGAAGCTCGCTGCCCTTGACGGTAAGCTCACCCATGCTGGTATAAAGCAGCACGGTGTTTTCGTCGAACCTGTCAACGTCCGTCACGCCCGAAACTGACAGCTTTTTTCTGCCGTCGATTATAATGCTGTGAATTTTTTTAGCCTCCATATTAAACACTCCTTTGCATAATATTTATGCGCTGAAAAGCGAAAATATACATTGACTATATATACAAATCATGATATAATATTGATATATCAAGGGAGGTTTTACTATGCCAACTATAAGACCATCGGCAGACCTGCGGAATAATTACAATGAGATATCCGATTTTTGTCATAAATACTCCGAGCCTGTATTTATAACCAAAAACGGCAAAGGCGACCTTGCGGTAATGAGTATGGAGACCTACGAAGCCTTAAAGGGCAGACTTGAATTGTACTCCGTTATACAGCAGGGTATTGAGGATGTCCGCAGCGGAAATGAGATACCCTTTGACCAAGGTATTGAAAGCATAAGAAGAGAACTTGACGAATGAGATATAATATTACAATGACCGTGACCGCGCGGACAGACATACAAAGCGCGGTGCAATATATATCCGCCAAGCTTAAAAACAAGCCTGCCGCCGTCAGGCTGCTTGACGAGACAGATAAAAAAATCGGCATTTTAGCCGATGACCCGTATATTAACCCACTTGTGCGCGACAGCTTTCTTGCCGCCAACGGCGTAAGACTGCAAATGGTCGGTAAATATACGGCGTTTTATATCATAAATGAAGAAACTAAAACGGTGTCCGTCATTCGTTTCCAACATTCGCGCCGAAATTGGAGCGACTTGCTGAAAAACGATATATAAATAAGTACATCGGGGGGGGTAACATCATGGCATTTGTATCAATGATATTCGTGTTTCTGGCGATAGCGCTTATAATACTGGGGATATTGTTTATAGCGGGGCTGATACTGCTTATTGTGGGTATCGTGAACAAGCGCAAGCCGAAGAATAAGGGAAAAAAATATCCCGTGGTGCTTATAGTAATAGGCTCGCTGCTGCTTGTGCTGCCTGTGGGAACGGCGGTCACGCTCACAGTAAGCATGACAACGTCCGCAGTAACAACGGGCATAAAGCGCATGGACTACGAAAACGTAACGGACAAATGGCGCAATGAGTGGACAACGGACAATTCCGCCGCCGCTGACGCCATAGAGGAGCTGCTGTCCTGCGCCGACTCGGGCGACCGCGAGCGCTTCGCCAAGACCTTTACTCCAAATATACAGCAGTCGGAGGGCTTTGAGGGATATCTTGACGATTTCTTTGCCGCATATCCCGTTGGAATGTCGCGGTGCGAGCTTGACGGCGGCAATGTCGGCAGCAGCGGCTCATACAATTACGGGCACAATATACAGACAGGCTCAACGTCCTATACCTGCGTGCTGGACGGCGAGTGGTACCGCATCAGAATGAGTTTTTGCTACGAAAACACGGACTCTCCCGACGATGTGGGCGTGACCTTTTTCTCCATAGAGAATCTCGGTGCAAACGCGATGGATATTGATTATGATATACCTCTTGTGTGCAATATAAAGAGCGGAGTATCGGCGCGGCTTATCGATAATATGGCATTTTTGTTTGAGCCTACGCCCGACCGCGTTATAACGGTGGAGGAGATGACGGGATATCTTGCAAAGTACAACACCCTGTATGACATCTCCCAAGAGATAGGCGAGCCCAATGTGACAAAGAAGTACAGCAACTGTACGGGCTACGAAAATTACTATGAGCTTGCCCCCGAAAACGGTGAGCCGCGGTACGCGTATATCTGCACCAACTCCCCCACGGGACGCTTTTTGTATGGCTATATCTGTTCGGATACGGAAACCTTCTATGATTATGAGCTGTTTCCGGATAAATAGTATAGCAAATTTTTGTAGGGGCGCACATTGTGCGCCCGATTTTCCGTATTTACGTTTATATACTGCGAGATGCTATAATAGCGGCATTGAAAACGGCGGGACGGGAGACCCGTCCCCTACGATAAAATAAAACAGCAAAATTTACAATTTGTCCGTATTATAAGCATTATCCTGTAAGCAAAGAGTGGCAATTAACAATTAACAGAAAACGCTGTAACAAAAGAATCCCCACAAACAGAAAAACAGCCAAAAGGGGGAGAGGGGGGAATGGCTGTTTTTGTCGGATTTTGTTGTTCTCCCCTCTCCCCAAATGTTTCCCTT
>JBJEQM010000114.1:0-5536 GCA_051881755.1 Oscillospiraceae bacterium | reverse complement strand
AATGGCTGTTTTTGTCGGATTTTGTTGTTCTCCCCTCTCCCCAAATGTTTCCCTTTGCATTTCACCGCACAACGGCTTGTATTTAGGTTTTGGCTGTTAAACGCAGTGATGTGTGATATCCCGTTCGTCCGATTTTGCTCGGATTTTCGTTTGCGTGTGCCGCGGATTTTCCGCTGTGTGCCGCACTTTTCAAATACGCTTCGCTGTTTGAAAATTAAAAACGCCGATTGCATTTTTTGATTCAAGTTTGTCCGCTTGGAATTATTGCCTGCGGACTAACTTTTTTGCGATCGGCGTTTTTATTGTAACGTTTCTTTTGCTTATTTTTATCGTCTTTGGCTTTGACACTTGGTTTTTATGGGGCGTTGCCCCATACCCCACGAGGACTCTGCCCCTCGACCCCGCCACCTTTGGAAAGGTGGACGAAACTTTAAGTCCGCTTCGCGGGTGTTTTTCTTTGCTTATGCATCTCTGGAAACCAGAAACTTAATTGCTCGTTCGATACTGTCCTTGGAATTGCCCCAGTCAGCGTCTTTGCCCGTGTTGCGGTAGTCGTACATATTGCAGTAGTGGGAAACGTCCTCGTAAAGGGCGGCAATATATTTTTCCGTCAGACCCGATATCATCTTGGTAAAGCTGTCAAGCTCCTGCTTCTGCAAATATGCAGGCGCAAGCGACTGCAATAGGTCATAGTGCGGCAGACAAATATACTCCTGCTCCGACATAAGCTGCTTTATATCCGCATGAGAGTACATCTCAAAGAATGTCCGCATAAGCCGCTCCATGCCCCAGTCTACCTTTTCGCAGACAAAGCAGGACTCGTTTATCTGTGAAAGCTTCTGCTTCCGCGCGTTTTTCGGCTCAAACAGCTTTTTGCGTGAAAAAAGCTGACGGTCTGTTTCCGCAAGATGGGTCTGTAACATAAGCGCCAGAGAAAGGCGGTTTTTCTGCTTCATCATTTGCTGAAAATGGGTATGGCAGAAGCCTGCGCGGTTTGTCTCGATACGCACGTCGGGCTCCATCATGGCAGCACCCATTATGTATTCCACCGTGCGCTGCTCCAGCATATCCCTCATTCTGCATATGGGACAGCCGTCGCGGGGCTCCAGAATTTCGCTTATGGGTATTGTTAAGATACTTTCACGCATAATATTATACTCCCGTCCTTATGTAATGGAAAAGATACTGTTGAGCAATACCCGCATATGGCAGAACATACTCGGGGAAGCCGTCGGGATAATACTGAGACATAACGCGCTTCATCCATACGTCCATGGGCACGCAGTCCACCTTGTGCATACCGTACAGCATGGTGCAGTCCGCCACCTTGGGACCTACGCCCTTTATCTGCATAAGCGCCTGTTTCGCCTCGGGGACGGGCATTTTTGCAATATCATCAAGCATAATATCCCCGCCATTGACGCGTTCAATGCAGTCGGCTATGTACTTTGCCCTAAATCCCGCGCGGAGATAGGAAAAATCGTCGGCGGTCTTGCCCTTTAGCTGCTCCGCCGACGGAAATCTGCCGTTTTCCTCGCAAAGCCTGCCGATAATGCCCTTGATACGGGGTATATTGTTATTCTGCGATATGATAAAGGACAGCAGAGCCTCCCATTTGTCCTGACGGAGCAGACGTATGCCCCCTGCATAAGCGCACGCCTTGGAGAGGGTCTCCTCCTCAGAGAAGCGGCGCTTCATCTCGCCGTAGTCCTCGTAAAGGTCGAAATAGTCCGCCCAGATATCGAGGAAGTCCTCCTCGGAGGTGTTTTTCAGCAGGAAATAGTCCTTTTCGGCGCAGATATCCAGCGGCTTGTTCAGCATTGCGCCGTGATAAGCCTTGTCGCCCGTTTTCTCCCAGCGGAACGCCTGACCGCAGTCGAGGGTCTCGTCAAGGTCGAAGTCGGGCTGATAAAGCTTTATGTCGCCGCCGCATACGGAGTAGTCCATATTACAGCAGATCCTTGGGGTCGTATTCGGGCTTTTTGTAAAGCTTGTCGGACTTTTCGGTCACGTCGGAAGCAAAAACGTCCTGCCATTCCTGCGGAGTATAATCCTCCACCGTAACGGAAACGTGCGCCTTTCCGCAGCCGATAGCCTCGCAGAGAGCGTCCGCTACCTTTGCGGCAGCAAGCTGCTTCTGCTCCTCTGTTCTTCCTTTGAGCATTTTGATAGAAATGTGCGGCATAAAAATCTCTCCTCTAAAAAATAATATATTACCAATACCACTTTGCATTATACCAGCCGTAAATATAATTATCGAATAATATCGTGCCGACAGAAATTATACATACACCTGTCAATATTATTGCAATCGGTATATTGATCCACTTTTTTGAAAGTTCTTCTTCACCGTACCAAATACGGTACAGTTTGCTGTTCACCGCCGCAGGCAGAATAAATGCTGCAGCAATCAGAATCCAACCCTTAATAAAATCCGAAACATTTACACTAAGTCCCGAACCCAAAAATCCAAACGGACATATGTAAACCAACCCTAAAATAGCGCCTGCAAAAGATGCGGCGGCAAGGACAATGTTTATTATAACCGAACACACTTTGGTAAAAATATCCATTTTTTACCTCGCTGTGTTACTTCCGCGCCTTATCCCATTCATCATTGCGCAGAGTTACAACGTCATCGAAAAGACAGTGGTATTTCGGCGGTATGACCTTGTTCATATGTGCCTTGCCGAAAAACCACATCTTGAATGTGCAGTCATTTTTTACAGCGTCGAAAAATGTGTGCATATGGCTTATCTGTCGTACCTCGAAGCCCAGAAACTCTTTCATTGAAGCAGGGGGCTCGTGGGTTATGATGTAGTCCAGCTTGCCGTCCACCTTTTTAAGGTTAAGTACCGCGTCGCGGACTTCCTCGGTGGTGGGCAGCTCGGCTTCATACCATGTCTTTGAGTCGCGGCGTATGTCGATATCCTTGGTCTGACCGCCGCCGAAAGCGAAGAAGCGCATACCTTGCAGGTCAAGTATGCTGCCGCGTTTTATATGCATAAGGTTGCCCGAGATAACATTGACCGTGCCGCCGCAGAATTCCTCCTCGGGGTACTGCGCCAGCAGGTCGTAATTTTCGTGGCAGCCCTCCACAAACAGGGTGTAAAAGCGCTTTTTGCCGATACTTTTCAGAATGGACTGTTCGCGCTTGGAGCCGTCCCAGACGAAGCCGAAATCGCCGCAGACAATGAGAAAATCGCCCTTTTTCAGGCTTTTTATGCGTTTGTCGTTAAAGCGTTCAAGCTCGCCGTGCATATCTCCCGTGATACAAATCAAAAAAACACTTCCCTAAGATTCTGTAAGAGCGCCGATATAAGGTCTTGTCTCGATTTTCGGCGCGGTTATCCGACGGGACAGCGCCCGTTCCCATAACATAATTTATATTTTTCCGACGAAAAAGCGTGAATGTCACGCGCGCACCTTACTTTTTATCGGTGCTGCCGAAGCCGCCGCGGCGCTCCTCGTCCGCACAGTCGTCGTCGGTTATGCCGTAGGGCAGGAAAATACCCTGCGCAAAGCCCTTGCCCGCGCCGATAGAAGCGTCGGAGTGAGTGCGGGAGTCGTTTGTGAGCTTTATCTTGATGTGACCCTCGTTGTCTGCATAGTAATAATCACTATCAATAATACCGACTGTATTGTCAAGCTGTATGCGGTACTTGAAGCCCAGACCGCTGCGTGGGAATATCTGCAATACCCAGCCGTCCTCTATCTCCGCGCGGATGCCCGTGGGGATAAGTACGGTGCTGCCTGCGGCGAGGTCAATGTCCGTGGGCATAAAAAAGTCGTAGCCTGCGGAGCCTTTTGTGGCTCTTTTGGGCAGCTTTATATTGTCGTATACAGCGCGGATATCCTCGCTGCCGTCGGGGAAAGCGGCTTTCCAGTCCGCGGCGAACTGCTCGTACGATACCTTGCTGAAATGTGCTATCCTGTTCATGATTTTCATTCCTTGTAAAATAGTATAGTATAATTATAATATATTCCGCCGAAATAGTCAAGGCAAACGTTGACATTTTCATCAAGCGATGTTATTATATTGTAAAGGAGTGTATAATGGAAAAATATCAATATATATGGCGCGCCGATGCCGAGGACGTGTGGCGTATCGCGGAGATAGAGATATTCAACTACCGTCTGAACTTTTACCCTATATTCCGTGATGATGAGTATTACTTCGGCGAGCTGAGGACGGACAAAATTGCGGACAGCATACTGCGCGGCAATATACTGCAAAATATTTACGTTTACGACGATACCGCAGTAAAAGGTTTTGTATGGGTGCAGGACGGCGAGGTAAAAAAGCTGTTTGTGGAGCCTGTTCTGCAGGGTCAGCATATCGGCGAGGAGCTGCTAATGTACGCGGTAGACGTACACAACGCGGAGCTTTTGTGGGCGCTGGAGAAAAATACAAGGGCGATAAAATTCTATGCCCGTC
Organism: Oscillospiraceae bacterium; assembly: GCA_051881755.1. GTDB lineage: Bacteria > Bacillota > Clostridia > Oscillospirales > Ruminococcaceae > UMGS363. The sequence goes on along the minus strand of JBJEQM010000114.1, from coordinate 1,098 downwards.
ACGGCTTTCTCCCCACGGGCGAGAAAAAGCCTGAGGAGGGTACAACGGAGTATCTTGTAAAGCTGCGGCGTGTACAATGAAAGGGCGTTTATATGAGAAAAGTTATTTGCTTTCACGCTCCGGAGGAGGGATATGGCTTTTTAAGCAACTGGTATCCGTCCGAGTTTAAAATTGACGGAAAAAAATTCTCGTCAATGGAGCAGTATATGATGTACAATAAGGCGGTCACTTTTGGCGACAGCGAAATCGCGCGGCAGATACTTGATACCGATAATGCCGGAAAGATAAAGGCGCTGGGACGTGCGATAAGCAATTATGACGATACCGTTTGGAACGGCGTGCGACAGATAATAATATACCGCGGTCTGCTGGAAAAGTTCCGTCAGAATGATAAGCTGAGGGATATGCTGTTGGCGACTGGGGACAATATCCTTGCGGAGTGCGCCGTGCAGGACAGGATATGGGGCATAGGGCTGTCCATGAAGGACGAGCGGCGCTTTGATATTCGGCAGTGGACGGGGCAAAATCTGCTTGGCTTTGCGCTGATGTGCGTCCGCGCGGAGCTGCGTAATAATAACGTTTGATGTAAAAAGAATATTTTATAAACGCTTGACAAAAAATATTTCGTGTGATATAATGATCACAGAAACGAAACAATTGCAACTCATGTGCAATTCACCAAAAAGAAATCCCCCCGAAGCGGCTACTTCGGGGGGATTATTTTTGTTAGGCTGACTGTCTTTTTCTTTTATTTCTTTCGTCTGTCCAGCCATTTGCAGAACAAGCTATGAACAATGTTCACAACAAATCCTGCCGTAACAGAGATAAGAAACGATACAATTACTTCAACGAAACTCATGTGCAATCACCTCCTTTCCAATTGGAATGGAGTAGACAGTATATCTATTTTACCATACAGAGAATATTTTGTCAAATTATAAGGGTATATGTAAAACAAACGCCGCGCGGAACACAACGCTCCGCGCGGCGAAAATATTTTGTTAAATTTATAAGCTTAAATTAAGCAAGTTCAGCAAAATACTTGATTGTTCTTACCATCTGAGATGTGTAAGAGTTCTCGTTGTCGTACCAGGAAAC
>JBJEQM010000113.1:0-9299 GCA_051881755.1 Oscillospiraceae bacterium | reverse complement strand
GGCTTGCTGACACGTCTGCGGCACATCGGCTGCAAAACGGCGGTGCTGGGTCTGTCGGGCGGTCTGGACAGCACCCTTGCGCTTATTGTAACGGTACACGCTTTCGATATGCTTCATCTTGACCGCAGCGGCATTATCGCGGTGACGATGCCCTGCTTCGGCACGACGAGCCGCACAAAAAGCAACGCCTGCAAGCTGGCGGAGGCTTACGGCGTACAGCTTCTGGAGGTGAACATCTCCGCTTCGGTGCGGCAGCATTTTGCGGACATCGGACAGAGCGAGGACGTTCACGATGTGACCTACGAAAACGGACAGGCACGTGAGCGTACGCAGGTGCTCATGGATATTGCCAACAAGGAAAACGGCATCGTTATCGGCACGGGCGACTTGTCTGAGCTGGCTCTGGGCTGGGCGACCTACAACGGCGACCATATGTCCATGTACGGCGTGAATGCCTCCATCCCCAAGACCTTGGTGCGGCATCTGACGGCTTACGAAATGTCCACCACTGAAAATGCGGAGCTTGCGGCGGTGCTTCGCGACATTCTTGATACCCCCGTCTCCCCCGAGCTTCTCCCTCCCGAACACGGCGAGATATCCCAAAAGACCGAGGACATTGTGGGTCCCTATGAGCTGCACGATTTCTTCCTGTACTATTTTGTCCGCTGTGCGTTCCCTGCGGAAAAGATACTCCGTCTTGCGGAATACGCTTTTGAGGGACAGTACGACAGGGACGTTATAAAAAAGTGGCTTGATACTTTTATAAGGCGCTTTTTCTCACAGCAGTTCAAGCGCTCCTGTCTCCCCGACGCGCCCAAGGTGGGCAGCGTGACCCTCTCTCCCCGCGGCGATTGGCGTATGCCCAGCGACGCTTCGCGGAACGGATTTATGCTGTAATTTTTTTATGCAGTGTAATTTTTACAATATTTTATATCCAATAAATTTATTGTAATTTTTATATCATTATTGTATAATATAGACAATAAAGGTAAACCGCTTCGCATATTCTTTTTTAAAATATTTTTCGTAAAGAACGGACATTTGCTCGATGTCCGTTTTTTATTTTATTGACATTTTCATGCGGCGATGATATAATTACCCATGTGACACTTACATAGGAGGATAATTCATGGAAAAGCTTACGGCACAGACCGAAAATATAATGAATGAACGCTTCGGCAAGGATAATGTCATCGCCCTTGCCACAAGCGAAAACAATATACCCTACGTCCGCGGCGTGAACGCCTTTTACGAGGACGGCGCATTTTACGTTATCACCTACGCCCTGTCGGATAAAATGAAGCAGTTAGAGAAAAACCCGACCGCAGCGCTTTCGGGAGAGTGGTTCACCGCCCATGGCACGGCGGAAAATATAGGTTGGTTCCGCAAGCCCGAAAACGCTCCCTTGGCGGCAAAGCTGCGGGGCGCATTCTCCGATTGGATAGACAACGGACACAATAATTTCGAGGACGAAAATGTTATCATACTGAAAATAAAGCTTACTCGCGGCGTGCTGTTTTCGGACGGTATACGGTATGAAATTGATTTTACCCTGTAAATCGGAGCAGTTAAAAATGAAGATAAGATCCCTGTTAAATTATTTTTCCAAGCTTGAGATCATACTGTGGTGCTGCTCCGTCGGGGCGATATTGATATCCTTTTTCATGTTCGACCGCGAAAAATATATGACCCTTGCCGCCTCTCTGGTGGGAGTTACGTCGCTGATATTCTGCGCCAAGGGCAATCCTTTCGGGCAGATATTGATGATAATTTTCAGCCTGCTTTACGGCATAATCTCCTACAATTTTGCATATTACGGCGAGATGGTGACCTATGTGGGAATGACCATGCCAATGGCGGTCATTTCGCTGGTTTCGTGGCTGAAAAATCCCTACAACGGCAACAAAAGCGAGGTGGCGGTCAACCGCATAAGCGCCAAGGAGACCGCGTTCATGTGCACGCTGACGGCAGCCGTCACGGCGGCGTTTTACTTTATTCTCCGCGCCTTTGATACGGCAAACATCATACCCGGCACGCTGTCGGTCACCACAAGCTTTATTGCGGTATATCTCACTTTCAGGCGGAGCACATTCTTTGCCGCGGCATATGCGGCAAACGATGTTATACTGATAATACTGTGGACTCTGGCAAGCTTTGAGGATATGCAGTATATCCCCGTTACCGTATGCTTTGCGGCATTTCTTGCAAACGATATATACGGATTTATAAACTGGCGCGCAATGGAAAAACGGCAGATGAAAAATATAGTCCGCGGAAAAGGATGACCTTACCGCGGACTATTTATTATATAGATTCCTGCCGATCACTCGTATCTGAGCGCTTCGATGGGGTCAAGCTTTGCCGCTTTGTTGGCAGGATAATATCCGAAAAATACGCCTATCGCCATGGAGAACGTTACTGCGATTATAATGGCAGGCACGGAGGGAACTGCCGTCTGCTTAAGGAAAAATCCTACCACATTTCCCAGCAGTACGCCGCTGATAATGCCGATAAGTCCGCCGATAGCGCAGATTATCACCGACTCCACGATAAATTGTAAGCGTATTGCGGAATTGGGCGCGCCCAACGCCTTTCTTACGCCTATCTCGCGGGTACGCTCCGTTACCGATACAAGCATGATGTTCATAACGCCGATACCGCCTACCAGCAGCGATATTCCCGCAATAAGGGACAGCACAAGCTGCACGATACCCATATACTGCGTTATCATGTCAAGCTGCTCGCGCATGGTGTAGGTCTCTATCTCAAAGGTGTCGTTGTTTTTATAAAACCTTTCGTTGACATACTCATTAAGCTCGGCGGCAAATTCCACAGCGTCCTCATTGTCTGCGGCGGTAAAGTCAACATAGGAGTAATATCCTCCGCCGCCGTTGATGCGCTCCGCCGTTGTGACGGGAATGTGTATCTCGTAATTGGAGGAGAATACTCCGCCGAATGCGGACTGCTTATATTTATACACACCCACGATAACAAAATCGTTGGTATTCGTGCCTATTGTAAGGGTAACTGTCTGACCGACTGCATTTTTCGCGGAGCCGTAAATTTTCTCCGCCATATCGCTGGGGATAACGCAGACGTATTTCTCCCGCGCGATGTCCTTTTCGGTGAGGTAGCGTCCGCGGATTATGTCCGTATTCATGGAGGCGGCGTAGTCCTCGGTATATCCGTTAAGGGAAAAATCCAGCTCCTCGCGGTTAAAGCTTATCTTGCCGCCGCCGCATATTTCCGAATATACGGTATATTTTAATCTGTCGCCAAAACGCTCCTTTATCTGCTCTATCATTTCCACGGAAATATAGTCGCTGTCAGAACTGCCCGAGCGCGCGGCGTCATCCTTGTATGTCAGATATATTTCCACCAGATTTGATACGCCAAGGTCGGAGAAAACACCCAGCATACCGTTTTGTACAATTGTGCCGAGAGTTGTTATCATTATAACGGAGCTTATGCCGATGATGATACCCAGCATTGTCAGAAATGCACGCATTTTGTTAGCCTTGATGCCTGCAAGAGCAAGCAGTATATTTTCTTTGAAATTCATTCTGCGGCACCTCCCTGTTTGGTTTCTTCCGCCGCGTTATTTCGCGCAGCCATAAGCTTTTCGGCAGCCTCGCGGTTGTCGCAGTCGCTGACGATGCTGCCGTCGGAGATGGTTATGATACGGTCGGTCTCCGCCGCAAGCTCGGGGTTATGTGTGATAAGCACGATGGTCTTGCCCTGCTCCTTATGCAGCTTATGGAAGATGTCCATTACAAGACGTCCAGTTTTGGAGTCCAGCGCGCCCGTAGGCTCGTCGGCAAGGATTATGGCAGGGTCGTTCGCCATGGCGCGGGCGATGGCGATACGCTGCTTCTGTCCGCCCGACAGCTCGTTGGGCTGGTGTCCTGCGCGGTCGCTCATCTCCACCATTTCCAGCAGCTTTTTGGCGCGGGCTGTACGCTCCTTTGTGGGCACGCCTGCATAAAGCATGGGCAGCTCCACGTTTTTCTGCGCCGATGTACGGGCGATAAGGTTAAAGGTCTGGAAAACAAAGCCTATCTTTTTGTTGCGTATTGCCGACAGCTTCTTGTCGTCAAGCTTGCTTATATCCTCGCCGTCAAGATAATATTTGCCCATGGTGGGTCTGTCCAGAGCGCCGATAATGTTCATCAGCGTGGATTTGCCCGAGCCGGAAGCGCCCACAATGGAAACGAACTGTCCCTCGGGGACGGTAAAGGTCATGCCGTGGAGTATCTCCAGCTCGTTGGGCGAGCCGATATAAAAGCGCTTGATTATGGTCTGCATATCGATTATTGTTTTTGCGGCAGACGTACTCATTCGGTCTTATCCTCGCTTTCCGCAGTCTCGGCAGTATCCTCGGCGGGAGCGATGCCAAGCTCCTCCTCGTTGATAAGAACCGTCTGTCCCTCAATGAGCAGATCGGTGCTGCCAAGGACGATAGTATCCTCGGAAATGCCCTCGCCCGATATCTCGGCAAGATAATCCGTTTCAAGTCCCACAGTTACGGGCACTTTCTTTACCGTATAGCCAAGGTCGGTCTTTTCCGCAACGTAAATTATATCACTGCCGTTTTCGTCGGCGGAAATGCTGTCATAGGTCACTGCGAAAACGTCCGTAACTTCCTCGACGATAATGCTCAGACGCGCTGTCATACCTATTTTAAGCGGGGTGTCCTTTGACGTTACCGCGATCTCCGTCTCGAAAAGAGCCGTACCTGCGTCGGAGCCGTCGGCACGTTTCTCCGCGGTGGGAGCGATCTTCGTCACGATACCGTCGTACTCCTCGCCGAGAGCGTCCGACTTTATCTTGACCGGCATACCCACCTTTACGTTGGAAACGTCATACTCGCGAAGATACGCCGTAACGATAAGGTCGGAGGTATCCTCGACAGTGAACAGCGTTCCTGCGGGAGATGTGCCCTCAACGGCGTTCACCATTGTAACGGTGCCGTCGCAGGGAGCGTATATTACGGTCTCCTCCAGCTGCTCCTCCAGATTTTTCAATGTGATAAGCTGAACGTTGTTCAGTCCCGAAAGAGTGCGCTCTCTTTCGGCGTTCTCTTTAAGTGTGGCAAGAGTTTTTTCTGCGGCAGTTTCCGCGGCGGCAAGATTATCCTTGGCGTTCTCGTACTGAAGCTGCGCATCGGCAAGCTGGGTCTTGTACGCCTTTACGCCGTCCCCTGTTTCGTCCTTGACAGCCTGCAGGGCTATCTCGGCGGACTCTATGCTCTTCTTTGCGTTTTCAACAGCCTTTTCGGCGTTTTCTTCGGCGGCGCTGTGGGCTTCGTCGATATCAGCCTTGGCTTTTTCATAGGCTTTGAGGGCTTCCTGATATCTTTCCTTGGATTTTACAACGTCGTATTTCTCGGAAAGAGCGGCAAGCTTTTCCTCGGCGGCGGAAACAGCCGCCGCATATGAAGCGGCAGATTCATATTCTGTGCCGCCGCCTGCCAAAACGCGGCAGTAGCTTGAATATGCTACCTCGTATTCCTGCTGTGCGGCGCGTATCTCATTGTTGGAGGGAGACGCTTTTTTAAAGGTCTCCTCGGCTTCTTCGTATGCCTTTTTCAGGCTGTCTATGGAGTAGTAGTCCTCCTCCTTGGTATCATTGCGGGCGTCCTCCAGCGCCTTTACGGCGTCGTCGTAGGCGTCCTTGGCGTTTTGCAGATTAAGCTCGGCGTTTTTCAACTGGGTGCTTTTATCGTGGGAGGACATCTCCACCGCATTGTCGTAATTCTCCTGAGCCTTATCAACGGCAGACTTTGCCATTTCAAGGCTCTGCCTGCAGCTCATTATAGCGGAGGACGTGCCGTTATTATATTCCTCCAGCGCCGCCTGATAATCCTTTTCCGCCTGGGTAAGCTGATACTGCGTGGTGATATTGTTATTCTCTATAGTGGTCTGCTGGCTGAGTATCTCCGATTGCAGGTCGGCTGAATCCAGCACGCAGAGCTTATCTCCCTTATGTACCGTATCGCCGACGGAAACAAAAATGCTTTCCACGGGATAGTTCAGCTTGGCATATACATTTTTGGCGTCGGCGCTTTTGACCGTGCCCGTTACCGTAACATACTCGCTTAGTGAATCCTTTTTCTCCACAAAGGCTGCTTCGGCATAAGCAGGTACCGCCGCGCTTTTGGCAACGGTATAAACTCCCACGCCTGCCGCCGCAAGTCCCGCAACGATGCATACGGGTATAACGATATTTCTTGCTTTCATAATGTATGTTCCTTTCAATATAATTATGTTTGATATGATATTATACATCATATAATATCACGTAACTTTGCATTTGTCAATAGCAAATTTAAAATATGTGTTATTGTATTAATGCCATAATACAAGTATACAACTATATACATAAAATGTCAATTGTTAATATTGCATAAAGTTTATATAACATATGAACACTTAATAGTAAACTGTTAATAGTTTAACGTTCTCATTGCAAATATCGGCTTTTGTGATAAAAAAATGAAACTTTTATCTGCATATTGACATTGAATTTGGTATGTGCTATTATATATCACATATCAATAACAATGTTAATTGTTCGGATATGAACTATATCAAGGAGGTTTGTTTTGAAAATAAATGCAGACGATGTCGTAAATATCATGCACCGTTACAGGCACGTTATCCATTCCATTCCCCTGCCGGGGATATCCAAGAATGAGATGTGCATGATGAAGATCATAAGCGAAAGCGGAAGCAATGCGGCTGTTTCGCATATTGCGGCAAAAATGGGAGCCTCCCCTCCGCTCGTTTCGCGGACCCTGCGCTCCCTTGACAAAAAGGGCTTTGTCACACGGAGCGTCCGTCCGGAAAACCGCCGTCAGATAGCGGTGGCTCTCACCGAAAACGGTACTGCCGCCATGGACGCGGCGGACAGCGCTATCGCAGATTTTATCGGGGAGGTCACGCTGGAGGCGGGCGAGGAAAACGCCCGCGAATTTTTCCGCCTGATGCAGCTTATGCTTGACGTTATGGAGAAGAAAATAGAGAGGAGAAATGCAAATGCTGAAGATACTTAAATATCTGAAAAGCTCATTGGTATCGGTGATAATGATACTGGTGCTGCTGGTGGTACAGGCGTACTGCGACCTGTCCCTGCCCCAATATACATCGGATATTGTGGACGTGGGCATACAGCAGGGCGGCGTTGAATCCGCTGCCCTTAACAAGATAAGCGGCACACAGTTTGAAAAGCTGCTGATATTCGATAAAGATAATGCTCTGAAAGACTGTTATACCTTTAACGGAGACTATGCCGTTCTTAACGATGACTGCGAGGAAAAAGCCGAGGAAGTAATAATGTATCCTGCGGCGGTGGTGTACGCTCTGGATAATGCGGATATGTCCCGGATGCAGGACGGAGATATGCCTGCGCTTCCCGAGGGCGTGAAGCTTACCGACGCGCTTCTTTCCATGCCCGAGGAGCAGCGCTCCTCCGTTATCGAGCAGATAAACGGCGCTTTCGGCGAATACAGCGACATGATGCTGAGCCAGATGGCAATAGGCTTCGCCGCAGACGAGCTTGAAGCGCAGGGCGTTGACATGGATGATCTGCGCATGGAATATATCGGCAGAACGGGACTGAAAATGCTGCTGTTCGCTCTTATTATGACGGCGGCAAGCATAATCTGCGGTTTCCTTGCGGCAAAAACAGCCGCTAAGTTCGGTCTTGAGGTGCGTGAAAAAGTATTCCGCAAGGTGGTATCCTTTTCCAACGCGGAGATGGAGAAATTCTCCACCGCCTCCCTTATCACACGAAGCACCAACGATATACAGCAGCTCCAGATGGTCATTGTAATGCTGCTGAGAATGGTCGCATATGCGCCTATTATCGGTATCGGCGGCGTTCTCAAGGTCATAGCCACAAAGTCGGGTCTCGGCTGGATAATCGGTGTTGCCGTGGGCGCGGTATTGTCCCTTGTAATGATACTTATGTCGGTGGCAATGCCGAAATTCAAGATAATGCAGACGCTTGTTGATAAGCTTAATCTTGTTACGCGAGAGATACTCACGGGTCTGCCCGTTATAAGGGCGTTCAGCCGCGAAAAATACGAGGAGGAGCGCTTCGATAAGGCGAACACCGACCTTATGCGCACTCAGCTTTTCACCAACCGCGTCATGACCTTTATGATGCCGTCCATGATGTTTATAATGAACGGAGTTTCCGTTGCTATCGTATGGTTCGGCGGCAAGGGTATCGACGCGGGCACCATGCAGGTTGGCGACATGATGGCGTTTATCACCTACACAATGCAGATAATTATGGCGTTCCTCATGCTTACGATGGTATCCATCATGCTCCCCAGAGCCGCTGTATCGGCAGGCAGAATAAACGAGGTGCTGGAGACGGAAAACTCCGTTGCCGACAGCGATAACGCCGCCGAAAGCGGTATCACCGAGGGCAGAGTTGCCTTTGACAACGTATCATTCAGATACGGCGACGCCGATCAGGACGTACTGGAAAATATCACATTTACCGCCGAGCCGGGACAGACTACCGCCATTATCGGCAGCACGGGCAGCGGCAAATCCACTCTGATAAACCTTATCCCACGTTTCTTCGACGTTACGGGCGGCAAGATAACCATTGACGGCACGGACATCCGAAGCTACTCGCAGCATTATCTGCGTGAAAATATCGGTCTTGTACCGCAGAAAGGCGTGCTTTTCTCGGGAACTGTCGCAAGCAACCTGCGCTTTGGCAAGGCAGACGCCACCGACGAGGAGATTCGCTCCGCGGCGGACGTCGCTCAGGCTGTCGACTTTATCGAGCAGAAGCCCGAGGGCTTTGACAGTCCCGTCGCACAGGGCGGCTCAAACGTATCGGGCGGTCAGAAGCAGAGACTGTCCATCGCCCGTGCCATCGCCAAGAACCCCAAGATATACATCTTCGACGACAGCTTCTCCGCTCTGGACTACAAGACCGACGCGGCGCTGCGCAAGGCTCTTGCGGCAAAGGTACACGGTGCGTCCGTCATTATCGTGGCGCAGCGAATAAGCACTATACTTAATGCGGAAAAGATAATCGTCCTTGACGACGGAAAGATCGCGGGCATAGGCAATCACAGGGAGCTTATGGAAAACTGCGAGGTATACCGTCAGATAGCATATTCACAGCTTTCCGAAAAGGAGCTTAACGGAAAGGAGGCAGGCTGATATGCCGCACGGAAGAGGTCCTTCCACCGAAAAGGCGAAGGATTTTAAGGGTACTATTAAAAAGCTGCTGAAATATATCGGCAGCTATAAGGCAGGACTTGTATTTGT
>JBJEQM010000112.1:0-9404 GCA_051881755.1 Oscillospiraceae bacterium | reverse complement strand
TTGGGAGGCAGACCCTTCTGCTCTCTGATGGAGTTGATGTTCTCGCTTGCGTTGAGCGCAAAAATGATTCCGCCCACATAGAAGAAAAGCAGGATAAACTGTATAATGGGATCCATGTTGCTCTTCTTGCCCGCTTCGTCAAGCTCGTGAATTGCGCACCAGTACCAGTAGATACTGTAAATGCCGCATGTTACGATAGAAAGAATTACTACTGTCGCAACAGATCTGTTCTTTACCATAATAATGCCCCTTTCAATTGATCCGATATATTGCAATGCGGATATTAGGAATTAATATGATTAAATTATATAATATTTATTATGTTTTGTCAATAAATAAATCTAAATTGTTTCGAAATAAAATAAAATTTAACGTAAAATTAACATTTATTTTTTAATTGGTACAATATCATCAAGATCATATGGGGTTTCCTGATAAACACAGTAGTTGAGCCAGTTGCTGAACATAAGATTAGCGTGACATCGCCAGATGAAATGCGGGGGCTGAGAGGGGTCGTCGTAGGGGAAATAATGCTTGGGGACGGCGATTTTCAGTCCCTTTTCCTTGTCGCGGTAATACTCGCTGCTGAGGGTGAAGCGGTCGTACTCGGAGTGTCCCGTTACAAAAAACTGCCTGTTGGAGCTGTCCGTTATAATATGTACTCCGGATTCGGGTGAGGAGGTAAGTATTTTCAGCTCGGGTACGCGCTCCACGTCAAGGCGGTCAATGCCTGTGTGGCGTGAATGTGGGACATAGAATGTCTCGTCAAAGCCCCGCAGCAGAGGGTGATTGTGTACCTCGCATTTATGTGGGAAAATACCGAACATTTTCTCGGACAGATTATGCTTGGGAATACCGTAATGATAATACAGTCCTGCCTGAGCGCCCCAGCAGATGTGGAATGTGGAAAAGACGTTGGTCTTTGACCACTCCATTATTTCGCAGAGCTCCTCCCAGTAGTCAACCTCTTCGTAGGGTATCTGTTCCACGGGAGCGCCCGTGATGATAAGTCCGTCGAAGCGCTCGTCCTTGATGTCGGAAAAGGTCTTGTAGAATTTTATAAGGTGCTCCTGAGAGGTGTTTTTGGATTTGTGGGTCGCCGTCTGAATAAGCTCAATGTCTACCTGCAAGGGAGTATTTGACAGCAGACGGAGTATCTGAGTCTCCGTCTCTATCTTTTTGGGCATAAGGTTGAGTATAGCGATCTTAAGCGGACGTATATCCTGATGCTCTGCGGTGCCGTCGGTCATAACGAAGATATTTTCGTTATTCAGCACGGTATACGCAGGCAGATTGTCGGAAATTTTTATGGGCATGGAAAGACCTCCTGTATATTATTCGCCGCTGCGGCGCACCGCTTCGCTGGGAACGGGCGGGATATCGTCCAGCGATATCGGAGCAACGGTCTCGCATATGGCGGTGACGGACTCGGGCTGAGCTTCGTCGGGAGCGGAAGTTTCCGCAGGCGGCACCGAGACGGTAGTGAGAGCGGTCTCCGACGGCAGCTTCTCCGGCAGCGCGGGCTCGATACCGGAAACGGCGGTCTCGGCGGAAATGGGCAGGGTATTATCGGGAAGTATGCCTGTTTCCGTGACGATACCGTCGGGCTCGTCGGGCAGTATACCGTCGTTCATGGCTTTCAGTGAGGAGATATACTCGCTGTAGGTCTCGGGACGGGTGGTTTCAGCCGCGGTCACCGTTGTAAGGATATTTGAAGTCATTGTCTGTGTGGAGCGCGGGCTGTTGACGGGGTGATAATCACCGCAGCCTGTAAGCGCTGCCGCGGTCAGCAGAGCCGCCGCAAATGTAATATATTTTTTCATAATATCTTATTATAACACATTGCTGTCGTGCGGTCAAGAAAAATGTTGTAAATATTCCGACAATGTCTGTATTGACTTATTTTATGCAATTTGATATAATATAATAAATGAACAAACTATGATAAAAAGAGGGCGTTTTCATGGAGATAAAGGCGCTGGAGCAGGAATTTTCCGTGTGCAAGGTGGCGGAGCTTTCGCAAGTGAAGCTTGACAGCCGCTTCTGCTTCACGGGCTGTACCGACGAAGAAAGCTCGCTGGTATGCCCTACGGCGGACGTGCCCGATAATACCCTGTGCCGCGACGACGGCCGGAGGGGCTTCCGCATACAGGGCACTCCGGATTTTTCTCTTATCGGTATATTGGCAAAAATATCCACGGTTTTGGCGGACGAGGGCATTGGCATTTTTGTCGTATCAACATATAACACGGACTACATTTTCACCAAGTCGGAAAATTTTCGGCGCGCGCTGGACGCTCTTGCGGAATGTGGTCATACTATCGTATAGTCCCGCATTATACTGAGGTAAGATGTAGAAAAAAATATCAGAATATTGTAATATATTACAAAAATTCCGTATTATTTTATTATTCTTTAGGTTATACTGGACATATTACCGAAAATATGCTATAATATACAATAATATACTGCCGCTTTGCGGCGGGCAATATTGGAAAATATATGATAAGGAAGTAAAGCAATGAGTCACTGGATCGAAAAAAGCACTGTTTATCACATTTATCCCCTCGGCTTCTGCGGCTGTGAGAAGTATCTTGCGGACGCTCCCGAGGAGCCAAATCCCCGCATCAGAAAGGTCATCGAATGGATACCTCATCTGAAAAAAATGAACTTCAACGCCGTATATTTCGGACCTGTTTTCGAGTCCGTAAAGCATGGTTATGATACCATTGATTACACGAAAATAGACCGCCGTCTCGGCACAAATCAGGATTTTGCCGATGTCTGCGCGGAACTGCATAAAAACGGTATACGCGTAATATTGGACGGCGTTTTCAACCATGTGGGACGCGACAACCCCATGTTCGTGGACGTGCGCAAAAACAAGCAGGGCTCACGCTACAAGGACTGGTTCTGCAAGCTGAATTTCGGCGGAAACTCCCCCTACAACGACGGTTTCTGGTACGAGGGCTGGAACAACTGCTACGACCTTGTAAAGCTGAATCTGTACAATAACGAGGTGGTGGACTACCTGCTGTCCGCTGTAAAAATGTGGATAGAGGAGTGGGGCATTGACGGTATCCGCTTCGACGCGGCGGACTGTCTCACCGACGATTTCATCAAGCGCATACATAATTTCACGCGCTCCATGAAGCCCGATTTCTGGCTTATGGGCGAGATAATCCACGGCAACTACGCGCGCTGGGCTAACGGCGAGATGTTCGACTGCGTTACAAATTACCAGTGCTATAAGGGAATTTATTCCTCCCACAACGACCGCAATTACTTTGAGATAGCCCATTCTATCGAGTATCAGATGGGTCAGTACGGCAATCTTTATATGTACAATTTCGTGGATAATCACGATGTTGCGCGCCTTATGTCGGTGCTGAAAAATCCCGACCATGCGGAGTGCTGCTATACATTATTATATATGATGTATGGCGTGCCGTCGGTATATTACGGCAGCGAGTTCGGCATAAAGGGAGCGAAAGGCTCGGGTGAGAATGCCGACGCCGCTATCCGTCCCTGCATCGAGCTTGACGATATCCCCGACAGGAACGACAAGCTTATGCAGCATATCTCCGAGCTGGGCGCTGTGAGAAAGTCCATCGAGGCTGTACAGAGCGGCTCCTATGCAAAGATAGAGCTTCGCAATCAGACCTTCCTGTTCAAGCGTGAAAAGGACGGCGTTACGGTTTACATCGCGCTGAATATCAGCGACGGCGACTATACCTTCCGCTTCAACACGCCCTACGGCAAGCTTGCCGACAGGCTCACGGGCAGACAGTTCACCGTAAACGGCGGCAATGCGGAGATAACCGTACCCAAGAATACCTCCATGATACTGGTTAATTCCGAGCTTGCTCCCGTCAGAAAAGAGGACGAGGTCATCGCTCACAATGTAATTGCAAAGGAAGAAAAGCCTGCCGAAGCAAAGGCTCCCGCTGAGGAAAAAGCACCCGCTGCCGAGGAGAAAGCTCCCGTCATTGAGGAGAAGAAGCCCAGCGTTACTCCCGCGGCGGACAAGGGCAACGGCGTAAAGGGTCTGGGTGTTCCCGAGGGAAGAAAGCCTGTTATCGGCGGACATTACAAGCACTTCAAGGGCGGCGATTACGTTCTGCTGAATATAGCAAAGGATCACGAGACCTCCGGTAAGATCGCGGTATATATGTCCCTCAACGGCAAGCCCGATGTATGGGCTCGTCCGCTGGATATGTTCCTTGAGGATATTGACGACCACGGCAGCAGAAAGGCGAGATTTGCTTTTATTGAAGAATAATATGTACGGAAAGCCCGTTCTGATATGGTATACATCAAAAACGGGCTCGCCCTTAATTCAGGTCATCAGCACTTTTTCTCAAAGGATTCGCAGTCTACACACTCGCATACAGAGGGGTTAGGCTCGTGAGTGCCGACCTTGATGGACTCCAGAGAGCAGTAGTGCTCGCTGTTAAGATTGTATTTGCAGGACGCAACATCGCAGTGAATGCTGGGATTCTTAGTCATTGTAATACACTCCTTAATATAGTTTCAGTACGTGCGGATTTCGTCCGCGCGTTGCTGCCTTAATATTATAAGCATTCGGCATTGTAAAAACACGTTGTAAAAATTGTAAAAAAATCGGCACAGCTGTGCATATATCGGGCAGTATGAACGGCGGCTCTGCTGCAAAATCGCAGATTTTACAGCAGAGCACGGTATAGTCGGAGGATCTTGTTATGGATATTTTTATTCCGGATAATATTGAAAAAATAATCGAACTGCTGGAAGACAACGGCTTCGAGGCGTATATTGTAGGCGGCTGTGTGAGAGATTCCATGCTTGGAAAAACGCCCAAGGATTATGATATTACCACCTCCGCCGCTCCCGACGACGTCAAGGAGTGCCTTAAAGGATATCACGTTATTGATACGGGGCTGAAGCACGGTACGGTTACGGTAGTTGCAGGGGACGATTATGTTGAGGTGACCACTTTCCGTATTGACGGAGGCTATTCCGACCACCGCCGTCCCGACAGCGTGACCTTTTCCGACAGGCTCACCGACGACCTGTCCCGCCGCGATTTTACCATTAACGCCATGGCGTACAATCACCGCACGGGCGTTATTGACGAGTTCGGCGGACAGAGAGACCTGTTCCGTCAGAAGATACGCTGTGTGGGCGAGCCTGCCGTGCGCTTCAATGAGGACGCTTTGCGCATAATGCGCGCTCTGCGCTTTGCTTCGCAGCTTAATTTTGAGATAGATAAGCTCACTTCCACGGCGATACACGATATGCGCCGTCTGCTGGATAATATCTCTCCCGAGCGGCTCTGCAAGGAGCTTACGGGGCTTATCTGCGGCGCTTCTCCGAGCGCGGTGCTGACGGAATATTCCGACATTATAGCGTCGGTCATACCCGAGATACGCCCGTGTATCGGCTTTAACCAGCACAGCAGGTACCATGTTTATGATGTGTGGACGCATACTGCCATAGCGGTGGAAAACTCTCCCAATGTGCCCGAGGTGCGCATGGCGCTGCTGCTCCATGATATCGCCAAGCCCGACTGCTGCCGCTACGATGAGGAGGGCAGCGGACATTTCCCGGGACATGAAAGGGCAGGCGCCGCAAAGGCGGAAGAGATTCTGCGCCGTCTGCGATGCTCCAATGATTTCATCGAGAGCGTCTGCACCCTTATAAAGTACCATTATATTGCTCCCGTGGACGACAAGATAGTTGTCAAGCAGCTGCTCTCAAAGGTGGGCACGGAAAATTTCTTCCGCCTTACCGGTCTTATGAGGGGAGACAGCCGCGCCAAGCAGAGCTTCTGCTTTGAGCGAGTTCAGGTGCTTGAGGCGATGGATAAAAAGGCGCGCTGTATCATCGACAACAAGGAGTGTATCAGCGTTTCCCAACTGGCGGTCAACGGCAGCGATATTGCGGCTCTGGGCGCAAGCGGCAGACAGATAGGGGATATCCTCAACAGGCTTCTCACCGATGTTATCGAGGAAAAATGTGTAAATGAGAAAAATGCTTTACTGAGCGCTGCGGGAGAAATGCTGTCCGAATAACATATATTACCAATAAATTGTGAAGATATATTAAAATTAATAATTTGTTAAAAGAATATATGTATATACTTATTTGAAAATATTTTATAATAAAATTATTATAATTTTGTTAAACTTAAATTTCGTAAATAAATTGCAAAATCAAGGGGGATATTGTCATGAGTATGAATATAAGCCATCTTTATGAGCTTATCAGAGTAGCAAGAGAAAAGAAATGCTCCGATATTCATCTTACAGTCGGTCTGCCTACTATGTACAGAAGAAACGGCAGTCTGGAGCACTGCGGCTTCAAGCTTTCCGATCAGGATGTTACGGATCTTATTTTATCCATGCTGGACGAGAAGCAGAAGAAAAAGATCGAGGAGAGAGAGGATCTGGACTTTGCTTTCAATACCTCTTCGGGCACAAGACAGCGTGCCAACGTGTTCTATTCCATGGGCAGGCTCTGTGCGGTCATTCGTTTGCTGAATGATGATGTTCAGACCCTTGAGGACTTGGGTCTGCCGTCCGTGCTGGTGTCCTTTGCGCAGGAGCCCAGAGGACTTGTTCTGGTAACGGGTCCTACTGGAAGCGGCAAATCCACCACCCTTGCTTCCATGATAAGCTACATAAACGAGCGCAAGCCCGTTCATATCCTTACTATCGAGGATCCTGTCGAGTATGTTTACACTCCTCAGGCGGCAACTATCCGTCAGCGTGAGGTCGGCAAGGACGTCAGCGACTTCCACACGGCGCTCCGCTCCGCTCTCCGTGAAGACCCCGACGTTATCCTCGTAGGAGAAATGCGTGACTACGAGACCATTTCGGCTGCCGTTACAGCCGCCGAGACAGGACATCTTGTTCTTGCAACGCTCCATACCACAAGTGCCGCTCAGACCATCGACCGTATTATCGACTCCTGTCCGCCTCACTCACAGAATCAGATACGTTCCCAGCTTGCTTCCGTTCTTCGCGGTGTTGTTACTCAGACGCTTGTTCCGCTGGCAAACGGCGAGGGACGAATCCCCGCTGTCGAGGTGCTTATCGGCACCGATGCCGTGGCTAACCTCATCAGAACCAACAAGTGCCATCAGCTGGAGACGCTTATGCTTTCCAGCACGGCTATCGGTATGCAGACGCTGAATATGTCCCTTGCGGCTCTTTACAATATGAAGAAGATATCTCGTGCGTCCGCGCTGATGTACTGCTCGGACAGAGCCGAAATGAAGAAACTGCTGTAATATATTATATAATAGTATACGCTGCGCCGGGTATAATATCCCGGCGCTTTTGTCGTATAAAACACCGCTTTAATATGATATATGGATAAAACAGCGTTGTGCAAAATTATACAGTATAAAATATACAAAATTGCTTTTTTGTGTAAAATTACGGAGCGGAGGAAAATATATCCCGCACTAAAAAAATATTTGCAGATTTTTGTTTAAAATGCTTGACAAACGGGAAAACTGCGTGTATAATATTTACTTGTGTGGACTGCGTATGCGCGGTCATGCATAGTTTTTAAGGAAAGGAGAAAGATCAATGCCAACGTTTAACCAGCTCGTTCGTAAGGGAAGAGAAGTTTCTGAAAAGAAGTCTACTGCTCCTGCTCTTCAGAAGGGTTACAACTCCAAGAAGAAGATCACTATCGACCAGAGCGCACCTCAGAAGAGAGGCGTTTGCACCGCTGTTAGAACCGCTACACCTAAGAAGCCTAACTCCGCTATGAGAAAAATTGCCAGAGTAAGACTTACTAACGGTACAGAAGTAACGGCTTATATCCCCGGTATCGGTCATAACCTGCAGGAACACTCCGTTGTTCTTATCAGAGGCGGACGTGTTAAGGACCTCCCCGGTGTTCGTTACCACATCATCAGAGGTACACTTGACGCTCAGGGCGTTGCCAAGAGAAATCAGGCTCGTTCCAAGTACGGCGCTAAGAGACCTAAGGCAGGCGCTGCTAAGTAATTTTTAAGGCATATATCATTTAGTAAACTCAATGAAACCACATGATGTGGAGTATTCATTTTATATATATGGATACCTCTGCATTGGTCTGCGCGTCATGACTCGCATTTTTGTGGAATGAAACGAGTACCTATGATATCATTTCTATGAAGGAGGGAAGTATTGTGCCAAGAAGAGGTAAAATCGCAAAACGTGAGGTTTTGTGTGATCCGGTTTACAATTCTGAGATAGTAACACGTCTTATCAACAACATCATGCTTGACGGTAAGAAGGGTGTTGCTCAGAAGATCGTTTACGACGCATTCGCTATCGTAGCAGAAAAGACAGGCAAGGAC
This sequence comes from Oscillospiraceae bacterium, assembly GCA_051881755.1. GTDB lineage: Bacteria > Bacillota > Clostridia > Oscillospirales > Ruminococcaceae > UMGS363. The sequence goes on along the minus strand of JBJEQM010000112.1, from coordinate 1,066 downwards.
GCTCTCGAGGTTTTCGAGCAGGCTCTGGAAAATATCATGCCTTTGCTGGAAGTTAAGGCTCGCCGTGTAGGCGGTTCCACTTACCAGGTCCCCATGGAGGTTAGACCCGAAAGAAGACAGACTCTCGGTCTGAGATGGCTGACAACTTATTCAAGAGCAAGAAACGAAAGAACTATGAAGGAAAGACTTGCTGCTGAAATTATGGACGCTTCAAACGGTCTGGGCGGCGCTTGCAAGAAGCGCGAAGATACCCACAAGATGGCTGAAGCTAACAAGGCTTTCGCACATTACCGTTGGTGATCTCGTTTTTCGGGCAGTACGACTTAACAGCTATTAAAGCTATTATTTGAAGGAGAGTATTATGCCAAGAGATTGTTCACTTGAAAAAACAAGAAATATTGGTATAATGGCTCACATTGACGCCGGCAAAACCACCACAACCGAGCGTATCCTGTTCTATACCGGTGTAAACCATAAGATAGGTGAAACTCACGACGGTGCGGCTACAATGGACTGGATGGAGCAGGAGCAGGAGAGAGGTATTACAATTACCTCCGCTGCTACAACTGCACACTGGGCAGGCCATAGAATCAATATTATCGATACTCCCGGCCACGTTGACTTTACAGTTGAGGTTGAGCGTTCGCTCAGAGTTCTTGACGGCTCTGTAACTGTTTTCTGTGCTAAGGGCGGTGTTGAACCCCAGTCTGAAACCGTTTGGCGTCAGGCTAACAACTATCACGTACCCAGAATGGCTTATGTAAATAAGATGGACATTATGGGTGCTGATTTCTACAACGTTGTAAGAATGATGAAGGACAGACTGAAGTGCAACGCAGTTCCGATCCAGCTCCCCATCGGCTCTGAGGCTGATTTCAAGGGCATCATCGACCTCGTTGAGATGAACGCAGACATCTACTACGATGATCTGGGTAAGGATATGCGCGTTGAGGCAATCCCCGAGGACATGATGGAGAAGGCGCAGGAGTACAGAAAGAACCTTCTGGAGGCTGTTGCCGAGCTTGACGACGATCTCATGGAGAGATACCTTGAGAACGACGGCGAG
>JBJEQM010000111.1:0-2412 GCA_051881755.1 Oscillospiraceae bacterium | reverse complement strand
TTATGAAGAAATGTATTTGGCTTGTATTATGTGAGATTTTGCTCTGCTCCTGCGCGGAGAATGATAATGCCGACGTGACAACAGCACCGACCGTAACGTCGGAGCAGACAACGACTTCGGCGGAAAGTACGTCGACAACAGCCGATGTGACCGAGCCTGTGCCCGTCACCGAAATAGAAGCGGATATGGACTGCGATGGAGTGAACGAGCGTCTTGTGCTGCACCCCGACGCGGCAAATGAAAACAGCGTTATATATTGCTACGCCGCCGACGGCACGCTGCTGGGCAAGCTTGGCAGCCGCGACTATTTCGAGCAGCTTACCGAGCTGGAGCTTAAATGGTACGACGACGGACAAGCGGTTTATCCTGCGCTGATGAGCAAGTGCGAAAGTGATTTTTTCTACGGTGAATATGCGGTCAAGCTATATCTTGATGAGGGCAAGCCGCGTGCTCTGCGTATATGGCAAAAGGGCGGTCTGCGCGAAAACTACGGTCCAATTGCGGATATGATGTATTACAGCGACATAAGTGGAGAATGGATAAGCGAGAAAAAGTATAATGAATACTGCGCTGACATATACGATAATATTGCGGACGCGCCGTCATATCAGAATGGTATACTGCTCACAAAGGCGCTGAACGCACTGGCGGCGGAGGGTATTTCCGCAAAGCGCTCATGTGCGGATATAGTCGATATCGACGGTGACGGCGCGGACGAGGTAACAGCATACTCCGACGGAAAAATATACTGCATAAGCGGAGATAAAATGAGCGTTATGGGCAGCGCAGAGCTTGGGCATGACGGCTGTACCTTGGAATGGTACAACGACCGCGAAACCGTGTTCCCCGTGGCGAGGGCAAAAAGTGATACCTCCGACTATTTATATAAGCTTGCCATAAACGGCGGCGAGTTTGAGTGTACTCTCCTTGCGGGCAGGGAGGTTGCAGAATATACGGGTGCAAACGGCGCTCCCATTACCGAAAAGGAGTATCTCACCGCCTGCTATTATACATGGGAGAACAAGCAGAACCGCATCGAATACGCCGTAACTGCCGCGGCGGACAGCTTTGCAACCGGTATACTTTCGGACGCGGACGGCGACGGTATCCCCGAGCTGCTGACGGGATATAAAAATTATACATATCTTGACAGCGGAATCAGCATAAGCCGCCTTGACACGCCAACCGTAACATATCTCGGCGGAATGTGCTCCGACGACGGCGGATATATAAGGCAATATTACGACAAAGCCGCGGACGAATATTTTTATATTACCGAATATAACGGCTACGGTATGACCTGCCGCGAATATTACTGCGTTGAAAAAACGACGGCATACAAAACAGGCTGCTATACCGAAAATATAGCCTCCGAGGAATACTATTTCGACAGCTATTCCAAGGAAAACAGCGACGCGCTTATGCTTGCAAGCAGCGATTTTATGGGCGAAAAGCTTGACGAATACAGGTACACCGACAAAATAGAAAAGCTCTATGCAGACAGGCTGGAAACATATCTTGACGGCTTTGAATTGGTGGATAGCATCAGCGTGGACAGCCTTTTTGAGGTAGAATACGGCAGTTATGACGAGCGCTACGAGCAGTATATGGCGCAGGCACTTGAAATTGAAAGGCGGTATCTTGACGCGCCCACGGTTGAGCCGCCGCAAAAAACGATTTGCTTTAACGGCGAGGATATTTATATCAACGTAGCTCATATTGATATTGACCCGTACCATATTCCCGAAAGCGAATGGGAAAAGCTGAGCGAATTTACAAATTTACACGGTCTTTACTTTTATAACTTTGACAGCGAGGAGCAGGCGGAATTTGACCTCGGGCTGCTCAGCGGCGTTGCGGACAGGATAACGGACATTTCCTTTTACAATATTTCCGCAGATTTTACAAAGCTGCAGGACTTCCCCAAGCTGCGCTCCCTATGCTTGAACGACTGCGGTACACAGGCTCTGACGGCGACGAGCAAGCTTACAAATCTTACCTCATTGATGTTTTACGCGCCCAATGGCGAAACCGTCGACCTTTCTCCCCTATCCGCCCTTGTAAATTTGGAATTTTTCGGCGTGTCGGGCAAAATAAATAATCTGGATTTTACAAGGCACACCAAAAAGCTGAAAGAAATATACTATGCTGCTTACAGCGATGAGGACGGCTGCTTTGCCGCGCTGTCGGAGCTGCCCGAGCTAAAGGCGCTGTCAATGAGCGGTATGCTCTACTCTGACCCTACGGAGGAACAGCAGAAAGACATCGGCGCGCTGGATGATAATATATTTACTCCGCAGTTTAAATAAGGGGGATATTATGAAGAAATGTATTTGGCTTGTATTATGTGCGATTTTACTTTGCTCCTGCGCGGAGAATGATAATGCCGATGTAACAACAACATCTGCGGAA
>JBJEQM010000110.1:0-9494 GCA_051881755.1 Oscillospiraceae bacterium | reverse complement strand
TTAGAAAAGCTTAAATTGATGGAAGAAAAATACAATGATATAAATGAGAAGCTTATGGATCCCGAAGTGATCGGAGACCAGAAAGCCTACGCTTCTTATATGAAGGAGTATAAAAATCTTACTCCCATTGTGGAAAAATACAGGGAATACCGTAAGTATGCTTCTCAGCAGAGCGACGCGGAGGAAATGCTTGCGGACAGTTCCGTTGACGGCGAGATGAAAGAGCTTGCCCGTGAGGAGCTGGAGGAAAGCAAGACCATGCTTGCGGAGATAACCGAAGAGCTGAAGATCATGCTCCTGCCTAAAGACCCCAACGACGATAAAAACGTTATTATCGAGATACGCGGCGGCGCAGGCGGTGAAGAAGCGGCGCTTTTCGCCAATTCACTCTACAGAATGTACACTATGTACGCCGAGATGAAGCACTGGAAGATAGAGGTGCTAAACGCCAACGAGACGGAGCTGGGCGGATTCAAGGAGGTAAGCTTCAGTATCGAGGGCGAGGGAGCATATTCGCGGCTCAAATATGAGAGCGGCGTTCACCGTGTTCAGCGTGTGCCCGAAACGGAATCGCAGGGCAGAGTGCATACCTCCACCGTTACGGTAGCTGTACTCGTTGAAGCGGACGATGTGGAGCTGGAGATAAATCCCACCGACTTAAAGATAGACGTTTTCCGCGCTTCGGGCGCAGGCGGTCAGCATATTAACAAGACGGAGTCCGCAGTGCGCATTACCCATCTCCCCACGGGGGTCGTGGTGGAGTGTCAGGACGAACGCAGCCAGCATAAAAACAAGGATAAGGCAATGAAGATACTGCGTTCAAGGCTTTATGAAGCCATGCTTCAGGAGCAGAACGACAAGATAGCGTCTGAAAGACGTTCACAGGTGGGCACAGGCAACCGCTCTGAGCGCATAAGGACGTATAATTTCCCCGAAAGCAGACTTACCGACCACAGGATCGGTCTTACCATATACAGGCTGGAATATATTTTGAACGGAAATCTTGACGAGGTCATCGACGCTCTTGCAACGGCTGATCAGGCAGCTAAGCTTTCCGCACAGCAGGAAATGTAATTTTAGTCCGAAAGGAGAAAATATTCCCTCGGGAATAGTATAAAATGTTTGATACGAAAATCATATCCTCTTCCGAGGAGGATATAGCATATGCTGCTAAGCTCATAAACAGCGGCGAGGTAGTAGGTATACCCACGGAGACCGTGTACGGTCTTGCTGCCGACGCTACAAACGAGGCGGCGGTGAAGAAAATTTTCGAGGCAAAAGGCAGACCTCAGGATAATCCGCTTATTGTACATTTGTCGGGCGTTGAGATGATGGACGGATATGTTCACGATGTGCCAGATATTGCATACAGTCTTGCGGAGAAATTCTGTCCCGGACCGCTTACGATGGTGCTGCCCAAAAAGGATATTATACCTAATATTACCAGTGCGGGACTTGATACGGTTGGTATAAGGATACCGTTCCACAAGACGGCAAGAGCGTTTATCAAGGCGTGCGGAAAGCCTATTGCGGCACCGTCGGCAAATCTTTCGGGAAGCCCCAGTCCCACATCGGCGCAGCACGTTTACAATGACATGAAAGGCAGGATACCTGCTATAATCGACGGCGGACAATGCGGCGTGGGTGTGGAGAGCACGGTCATTTCCTTTGAAAACGGGGGAATACGTCTGCTGCGCCCCGGATATATTTCGGTCGAGGACTTACAAACTATGGGTGTACCCGTGTTCTGCGACAAGGGTATCACCGAGGCGGTCTCACAGGGTGAAAGGGTGCTTTCTCCCGGAATGAAGTACAAGCATTATTCCCCAAAGGCAAATGTGACCATAATCTCGGGCGGTCTTGAAGCGTTCACAAAGTATGTTGCGGAGCATAACGGGGACAATGTTTATGCTATGCTTTATGACAGTGACGCGGAAAAGTATCCGTACAAATACATGACCTACGGCGATACCTCCGAGGAGCAGGCGGCACAGCTGTTCGGCGTGCTTCGTCGGGCGGACGAGATAGGCGCGGAGCAGGTCTATGCGCGGTGTCCGTCACGCGAGGGCGTAGGGCTTGCGGTGTATAACAGGCTGCTGCGTTCGGCAGGATTTGAAGTTATTGAGCTTGATACGGGACGATAAATTTCTGTTTTGAATCCGCGGGCGGATTCGGAAAGGATTGAACATATATGAGCAATATGAATCATATTGCGGTCATAGGATTGACGGGACAGAGCGGCGCGGGAAAAACTACCGTATGCAGGGTGTTCGAGGAAAGCGGCTTTGCTGTTATAAATGCGGATAAAATTGCGAGGCAGATAATGGAAAAGGGCTCTCCATGCCTGAAGGAGACCGCCGAATGCTTCGGAAGCGGGATAATAAACGACGACGGCTCTCTCAACAGGCAGAAGCTGGCGGATATTGCATTCAGCGACGATGAAAAGCTGAAACAGCTCAACGCCATAAGCTATCCGTACATAACCTATGAAATTCTGCAAAAAATAAAGTATTATGCTGCAAACGGCGAGAAATATGTCCTGCTGGACGCTCCAACGCTTTTTGAGAGCAGGGCGGACGATTTCTGCGACCTTATTATCAGCGTGACCGCCACAGAACGCATACGCTCCATGCGTATTGCCGAGCGTGACGGGCTTACTCCCGAGCAGATAAAGGAGCGGTTTTCGTCCCAGCATACCGAGAAGTTTTTTATAAATCATTCCGATTTCATCATAAAAAATAATAAATCGGTGGAAAATCTTATTGAAAAGGCCCGCGAGGTCGCACAAAAGGTCAAGGAGTATTGTGACAATGCGGAAGAAGCTATTTAGCGTAATTCTTGTTATTATTCTGGCGGCTGCCGCACTTGCGGCTCTGAATGCGGAGGCGCTCTGCAAAAAATATATATACAAGATCGAATATTCCGAATATGTGGAGCGCTATGCGCAGAAGAACGGTCTGGATAAATATCTTGTTTACGCTATAATAAAAACCGAAAGCGGCTTTAACAGCGAAGCAAGGTCGGACGTGGGCGCGCGGGGGCTCATGCAGCTTATGGAGGACGCTTTTGACTGGGTGAAATACCGCATGGGTGACGAGCGTGATATTGATTACGACGATATGTTCATTCCCGAATACAATATTGAGTACGGCTGCTATCTTTTTACTCTGCTCTATGAAGAGTACGGCGACGTTGAGACCGCTCTTGCGGCGTATTATATGGGCAGGGGAAAGGTGAACAGCTGGCTGGAAAACAAGGAATACAGCGCGGACGGTGTGAAACTGGATAAAATACCGTCCTCCTCGGCACAGCATTATGTGAACAAGGTTATGACCGCATACAGCGGTTATACTAATTTGTATACAGAATAAGGGCGGCTTGTCTGCCATTCAGAAAGGATAATTGTTATGGAAAAAGAAAAAAGCGCTGCACAGCTTCTTAAAGAGAAGCTCTGCACATCAAAAAAGCACGCGGGACTTAAGCTTTCCGCCGACGAGATCAAGACCTGCTATGACTTCTGCGAGGATTACAAGCTTTTCCTTGACGACGCCAAGACCGAGCGCGAGGCTGTCACAAAGACTGTTACTCTTGCTGAAAAGTGCGGTTTTGCTCAGTTCAAGGAGGGCATGAGCCTTAAAGCGGGGGATAAGGTATACTACAACAACAGGGGCAAGGCGATAATCCTTGCCGTTATCGGCACAGAGCCTATTGAAAATGGCGTACATCTTGCGGCGGCGCATATCGATTCGCCAAGACTTGACCTCAAGCAGAATCCTCTCTATGAGGACAGCGAGATCGCTCTCTTCAAGACCCATTATTACGGCGGCATCAAGAAGTATCAGTGGGCGACTATCCCTCTTGCGCTTCACGGCGTTGTTATCAGAAAGGACGGCACAAAGGTCACCGTAAACATCGGCGAGGACGAAAGCGACCCCGTTTTCTGCGTAAGCGACCTGCTGCCCCATCTTGCGCAGGAGCAGATGAAGCGTACTCCCGGCGAGCTTATCAAGGGCGAGGAGCTTAATATTATCGTCGGTTCCATGCCTTTCAAGGACGATGATATCAGCGAAAAGGTTAAGCTGAATATCATGTCCATACTCAATGAAAAGTACGGTATTATCGAAGAGGATTTCCTGTCCGCGGAGCTTGAAGCCGTGCCTGCATTCAAGGCTAAGGACGTTGGCATTGACAGAAGCATGGTCGGCTCATACGGTCACGACGACAGAGTATGCGCATATACCGCGCTGAGATCCATTCTGGACTGCAAGTCCGTCAACAAGACCGCCGTTGTTATCCTCACCGACAAGGAAGAGACGGGCAGCGACGGCAACACGGGACTTTGCTCCGATTATCTTGAACATTTCTTCTATAACCTTGCCGACTGCTTCGGCGCAAACGGCAGAAAGGTCATCGCCAATACAGAGTGCCTTTCCGCCGATGTAAATGCTGCATTTGACCCCACATTCCCCGACGTTATGGACAAGAGAAACTGCGCTTCCCTCAATTACGGCGTATGCGTAACAAAGTTTACGGGCGCAAGAGGAAAGTCCGGCACCTCCGACGCTTCTGCGGAATTTGTGGGACGCGTCAGAGCGCTCCTTGACGGAAACGGCGTTATCTGGCAGACTGGCGAGCTTGGAAAGGTCGACGGCGGCGGCGGCGGTACGGTTGCCGCATATCTTGCCAACATGAACATGGACGTTATCGATGTGGGCGTACCCGTAGTTTCCATGCACGCTCCCTTTGAAATAGTATCCAAGATAGACGTATATATGACCTACAAGGCATTTTATGTGTTCCTTGCCGAATAATATCATATGATTACTGCCTGCGGCAATATAAACCGCAGGCATATTTTTTGCATTAATATAAACATTATATGTCATAATATATTATTTTATGTAAAACTATTGACTTTTTTGCCGATTTTATTTAAAGTATATATTGTATGCTTTTTTCAAAAAATAAGTTTATCGGAGGCAGGGGTAAATGAGCAATATTATTACATTAAAGGATATTGTGGTGGAATTTGACGGGGAGACTATCCTCGATAAGATCAATCTTGATATAAAGGATAAGGAGTTTGTTACGCTGCTGGGACCCTCAGGCTGCGGCAAGACTACCACGCTGAGAATAATCGGCGGATTTCTCACGCCCAAAAGCGGCGATGTGCTTTTCGACGGCAAAAGGATAAACGATCTGCCGCCTTATAAGCGCAATGTAAATACGGTCTTTCAGCGTTATGCGCTGTTTCCCCATCTGAATGTATACGATAATATCGCGTTCGGTCTGCGCGTGCAGAAGGTACCCGAAAAGGAGGTATCAAAGCGTGTTGCGGAAATGCTGAAGCTGGTCAACCTCATGGGCTTTGAGAAAAGAAGCACGTCCCGTCTTTCGGGTGGACAGCAGCAGCGCGTCGCCATTGCACGTGCTTTGGTAAATCACCCCAAGATACTGCTTCTGGACGAGCCTCTCGGCGCTCTTGACCTTAAACTGCGCAAGGAAATGCAGATAGAGCTCAAGCGCATACAGGAGCGTCTTGAAATTACATTTATATATGTTACCCACGATCAGGAGGAAGCGCTCACCATGAGCGATACCGTTGTGGTAATGAACGGCGGACGCATACAGCAGATAGGCTCTCCCGTGGATATATACAATGAGCCTAAAAACGCATTTGTTGCCGACTTTATCGGAGAGAGCAACATTCTCAACGGTCTTATGATAAAGGACAGGCTGGTGGAGATAAGCGGCAGGCAGTTCGAGTGCGTTGACGGCGGCTTCGGTGAAAATACACCCGTGGACGTTGTGATCCGTCCCGAGGATATAAAGCTTGTTGCTCCCGACAAGGCTCAGCTGGACGGTATCGTGCAGTCGGTCATTTTCAAGGGCGTACATTATGAAATGCTTATCGACGCTTACGATTCGCGGTGGATAGTACAGTCCACGATGGCGGCGGAGAAAGGCTCTGCTGTGGGACTTTCCTTTGAGCCTAACGATATCCACATAATGAGAAAGATGAAAAACGAGACGGCGGAGGAAGTGAACGAAAATGAAGAATAAGCTTATTTCCGCGCCATACCTGATTTGGATGGTCATATTTATCCTTGTTCCGCTGTTAATGGTGGCATATTTTGCCTTTACAGACAAGGACGGCAACTTTACACTTAATTATGTTGCCGACGTTGCGCAGTATACCCCTATATTTATCCGCTCCATATGGCTAGCACTTGTTGCGACGGTAGTCTGTCTGCTTATAGCGTATCCTTTGGCGTATATCCTTATCGGCATGAGCAAGAACACGCAGGGTACAATGCTGATGATAGTCATGCTGCCAATGTGGATGAATTTTCTCCTGCGCACTTACGCGTGGATGACCCTGCTTGGAAATAACGGACTTATCAACTCGCTGTTTGGTCTTGTGGGTCTTGGACCGTATAAAATGCTTAATACCGAGGGCGCTGTGGTGCTGGGTATGGTATACAATTATCTGCCCTTTATGATACTGCCCATATATTCCGTTATGGTAAAGATAGACAAAAGCGTTCTTGAGGCGGCGGCAGACCTTGGCTGCAATCCGAGAAAGACCATGCTGAAGGTGGTATTTCCTTTGAGTATGCCGGGAGTTATGTCGGGCATTACCATGGTGTTCGTGCCTGCTATCAGTACGTTCATTATATCAAGAATGTTGGGCGGCGGCGGAAATATCCTCATCGGCGACCTTATCGAAATGCAGTTCCTGGGCAACAGCTACAACATGAACCTTGGCGCTGCGATATCGCTGGTGCTCATGGCTATCGTACTGCTGATGATGACCATAATGAACACCTTCACCGCCGACGACGACGTTGTATTAATGTAAGGGGGCGGCATAATGAAGAAGCTTGCAAAAGCATATATCGGACTGGTGCTGATGTTCCTTTATGTGCCTATTTTCGTGCTTATCGTGTTTTCCTTTAACACTACAAAGAGCCGCTCGGTCATGTCGGGCTTTACTTTGGACTGGTATATCAAGCTGTTCCGCAACGAGATAATCATGTCCTCGCTGATGAATACCATTATAATTGCGGTCATTGCGTCTATCGGCGCGACCATTCTCGGCACGGCGGCGGCTATCGGTATAAACAATATGAGAAAGCTGCCCAAGACCATAGTGCTGAATATAACCAATTTCCCTATAATCAACCCCGAGATAGTCACTGGCGTATCGCTTATGCTGCTGTTTGTGTTCTTTGCCGCAAGAATGAATCTGGAGTTCGGCTTTGTAACGCTTATCATCGCGCATATCACCTTTGACGTGCCTTATGTTATACTGAACATCATGCCCAAATTCCGTCAGATGGATCCGTTCCTTTACGAAGCGGCACAGGACTTGGGCTGCAATCCCGTCAAGGCGTTCTTTAAGGTAGTTCTGCCCGAGATAATGCCGGGCGTTGTGTCGGGCTTTCTCATGTCCTTTACCTATTCGCTGGACGATTTTATCATCAGCTATTTTACCTGCGGCTCCAGCACCCAGACCTTGCCTATTACAATATACTCCATGACCCGCCGCAAAGTTAGCCCCGAGATAAACGCGCTGTCTACGCTGATATTCTTAGTGGTGGTCATTGTGCTTATAGTAAAGAACGTTCTCGAGCGCCGCAGCGAGAAAAACGCTGCCGTTGTAAAGGGGGAAGCCGAATGAATATATTGAAGAAAACGGCTGCTCTGATAATGTCGGCGGCGGTATGCGCGTCACTTGCTTCCTGCTCCGCGCAGACCGATGATGAGGATATTGAGGAAGAGGACGCGGAGGTGCAGACCCTTACAATTGAAGATGATGAATACTACAGCCGCTTCCGCGGTAAGGGTATATCTATCAATGTATACAACTGGGGCGAGTATATTTCCGACGGCTCCGAGGAGGGTACGCTGTCGGTCAACTCCGAGTTTACCAAGCTGACCGATATCAAGGTAAATTATACCAACTATGCCACCAACGAGGAGCTTTATGCAAAGCTCAAAGGCGGCGGAGCAAGCTATGATATTATCATACCCTCCGACTACATGATATCCCGAATGATAAAGGAGGATATGCTCCAAAAGCTGGATTTTGACAATATACCCAATTTTAAGTATATCACCGATACCTTTGTAAACCCCGAGTATGACCCGCAGAATGAATACTCCGTGCCTTACACATGGGGTACGGTGGGCATTATCTACGATACCACGCTTATAGATATTCCTTCGGAGGAGATAGACTGGGACATTCTTTGGAACGAGGACTACGCCGACAGGATACTTATGTTTGACAATCCCCGCGACGCTTTTGCGATTGCGGAACTGCGCCTGGGATATTCCCTCAACACCGAGGACGAAAAGGAGCTGGAGGAGTGTGCCGAGCTGCTGAAAGAGCAGAAAAAGGTGGTTCAGGCGTATGTAATGGACGAGATATTCGATAAAATGGGAGCAGGTGAGGCACTGGCGGCGCCGTATTATGCAGGCGACGCGGTAACTCTCATGGACGAGTATGAGGACTTGGGCTTCGTTATCCCCAAAAGCGGCACAAACCTGTTTATCGACGCTGTCTGTATACCGAAGAGTGCGAAGCAGAAAGAGGCGGCGGAGATGTACATTAATTTCCTTTGCGAGCCTGATATTGCTTACGCCACCACAACATATATCGGCTATTCCACGCCGCACAGCGCGGCTCTGGAAATGCTGGACGATGAGGTAAAAAACGACGGCATATCCTATCTTGACAGCGAATATCTCGATGAGCACACCACCATATACCGCAATCTCTCCGATGAAGCCAATCTGAAAATGCAGGAGTTATGGACGGAGCTGAAATCCGCTCAGGACGAGACCAAGAACAAGTGGCTTGTGCCCGCGTTCCTGTTCGGCTGCTTTGCCGCCTCCATTATAATCATGATAAGACGGTATATCAAAAAGAAAAAGGACTTGTTTTAATGATAATAAGAACAGCAACAAAGGCGGACATTGCAACGCTGATAAAATTTCGTTTTGCCTATCTTAACGATGATGTTGGACCGCTTGCGCCCGACCAGATATCACAGCTTAATACGCAGCTGCCCGATTATTTTGCTCGGCATATCGGTCAGGACTTCACCGCATACATGGCGGAGGAAAACGGCGAGGCGGCAGCGGTGATATTTTATATCCGCATTGAAAAGCCTGCCAATACTCACTTCATCAACGGCAAAACGGCGGTGCTGATGAATGTCTACACCAAAGAGGAGTACCGCCGCCGCGGTCTTGCCTCAAAGATACTGCAAAAGATAATCGCAGACGCGCGTGCGGAGGGCGTGACCTGTATCGACCTTTCCGCCACCCGCATGGGCAAGCCGCTGTATCTTAAAAACGGTTTTGTTGAGCGCGGCAACGGGTCTACGGAAATGAGATTGGAATTGTAATGTATCACTACATATAAAGTAAGTTTTTCGTATCTAAGTATAGCCCGAGAGGAATGTGCAAGTTCTTCTCGGGTT
>JBJEQM010000109.1:0-2428 GCA_051881755.1 Oscillospiraceae bacterium | reverse complement strand
GAAGTAATTCATTACCGTATATCCGAGGTCGGTAAGCACATTTCTGCTGTTTATCTCGCAGGAACCGCTTTGTCCCGCCGACGGAGATATCTCGGAAACGGTAAAGACCTTACCCAGCTCAAAGCCCTGTATATTGCTGTAAAATACCAAACCGTTCTGCACGGAGAACATAACGTTATTAGGCTCGTCCTTCATAAGACCCTCGATCCAGTCGTTGCTGACCGAGACGACCATAACGCCGATAAAATCGCCGTTCCTGTCATAGATCTGCCGCAGATAGCTCAGATACAGATTGTTGTCCGCAGGGTTTTGTATGACTTGCCAGCGCGGGGTATTGCTTTCCATAACATCGCGGTACCAGTACGAAGAACGCACATAGGAGGTTATCTGGCGGAAATCGGAGTTGTATACAAAATGATCTATATCAACATAAAAGATAATATCCTCTATCTGGCTGTATGCGCTGAGATATTCCTTGATCGTCGAATCGGTGGCGTAAAATTCAAGATACCGGTTCTTGTCGGCAAAATTGGCGTTAAGGAAATCGTTGATGCTGTCATTGACGTAAATTCGGTCGGCAGCGCCGGTGGTGGTGTATATTGTGTCGCGCAGACGGGTCTTGAAGTTTTCCGCCTCGGTGAAAGCTTCGTCCACGACCTTGGCGCGCAGTATGCCTATCATGCTGAGAATAAGATAAACGCCTGCGGCGAACATGGGGACAATAACCACTATAAACATAAGTATAAGCTTATTGCGGATATTGATATTAAGCAGCTTTTTGAATGGATTTATCATAATACACGTTCCGTCCGGTATGCTCTCCTTTCGTTCATATATAATTATATTAACATATTTCGCCTTAAAGTGTATTAATAATTTGTTAATATTGCAGTATATATACTGCATTTGGTTGTGTAAAAATTTCAAAAAAATGTATATGCTCGGATATTTTGCATAAAAAAACTTGTAATTGTGCATATAATATGTTATAATATTAAAAAAGGGGGCAGCAAAATGGGAACAGTTCTTATAGCGGACGGCATATCCGGAAATACTGCATTTATTTCGGGAGCGTTCGGGGATTCATATAATATCGTCGCCGAGAAAACGGGACGGAGCGCTCTGGAGTATCTAAACGGCAATACGCCCGATATAGTATTTACCTCCTCGGTGCTGCCCGATATGGGCGGAACGGAGCTGACGGGGAGGATAAAGTCCGTACCCGATCTGGCGGAGCTGCCTGTGTTTATCCTTGCGGGAGAGCGCGACCCCGCGCTGGAGCTTCGGGGACTGAAAAGCGGCGCTTCGGACGTGATATTCCGCCCGTATGACCCCGAGACGGTGCGTATACGCGCCGATTCGCGCATTGAGCTCAACGCCTGCCGCTCGGGCATGAAAAAGGCGGAGCAGAACCGCACCGCCGTGGTGGAAAAGCTGTTTGATATAATGTCGCGCAGCTTTGCGGAGCTGGTGGAATTCCGCGACGGCACGACCGGCGGACATATAATGCGCACCACCGCCTATATGCGCATACTGACGGAGCATATGCGGCGAGACCCGCGCTATGCCGCCGTCATGACCGACGAGTACGTCCGCAACCTCTGCCGTGCCGCGCCCCTGCACGATATCGGCAAGATAGCTATCGACGATAATGTGCTTCGCAAGGAGTCGGGTCTGGACGAAAACGAGTTCGAGTATATGAAGACCCACGCCGTCATCGGCGGAAAAGCCTTTGCACATATAATGTCCGAGCTGAAAAGGAGCGGACTTGAATTTGGCAGGGAGACCGAGTTTATCCGCATTGCCGGGGAAATGGCAATGTATCATCACGAAAAATGGAGCGGCTCGGGGGGCTATCCCAAGGGAATCGCGGGGGAGGATATACCGCTGCCCGCAAGAATACTTTCTCTCCCCGACGTTTATGACGCGCTCACCTCGGAGCGCCCCTATAAAAAAGCTTTCACCCATGAGCAGTCCATGAAGATAATTTCCGACGGCAAAGGCTCTCTCTTTGACCCTGATATCACGGATATTTTCCTCGCCGCGGGGGAGGAGATAAAAGCCTGCCTGAAATGCTTCCGCGCTGTAAAATAAAATATACACAAAAGCGATATACAAAATCCGTCATTTCGTTTTGCGGATTTTGTATATTTTTTTGACGCGGTTTTCTTGACATCGGGATAAGTATGGTATATAATATAGTAAGATGTTAGCCAAAGCTAACAAATGTATTTATTTACCATATTTCGGAGGACGAATTATGACCCTTGATATGCTTGAAACGGGAAAATCTGCGGTGATAACAGCCGTGGGCGGAGACGGTGCACTGCGCTGCCGCCTGCTGGATATGGGACTTATCCCCAAGACCCGTGTAATGATAAGAAAGGTCGCCCCCATGGGAGACCCCATCGAGCTGTTTCTGCGCGGC
>JBJEQM010000108.1:0-2429 GCA_051881755.1 Oscillospiraceae bacterium | reverse complement strand
GTATGCGGGAAAACGGCAGAGTTACCGCGCGGGAGATGTACCGCTGTCGAGGAACGGTATGCCATCACAACACGGACATCTGGGGCGATACAGCGCCGCAGGATAAGTGGATGCCTGCTACGCTCTGGCCCATGGGCATGGCATGGCTATGTACACATATCTACGAGCATTATCTTTTCACGGGTGACAAGGGATTCCTGCTGGAAAAATACGATACCATGCGCGAGGCGGCGGAGTTTTTCCTTGATTATCTTATCGAGGACGAGCAGGGCAGGCTGGTGACAAGTCCCTCCGTTTCTCCCGAGAATACATATCTTACCAAGGACGGGGAAAAGGGCACGCTTTGTCAGGGTCCCTCCATGGACAGTCAGATACTGTACACTCTGTTCACGGCGGTAATTAACAGCGCGGAGATACTCGGTGACGCTGTCATGTCCGAGGATAACGACAAGATCGTGGCGGATATAAAGGCTGCAAGAGAGCGTCTGCCCAAGCCGCAGATCGGCAAGTACGGTCAGATAATGGAATGGGCGGAGGATTACGACGAGGTCGAGCCGGGACACCGCCATATCTCTCAGCTGTACGCGCTCTATCCTGCGGATATGATATCGGTACACAATACGCCCGAGCTTGCCGAGGCGGCAAAGGCGACCATAAACCGCAGGTTATCCTACGGCGGCGGTCACACAGGCTGGTCAAGGGCGTGGATAATCAACATGAGAGCCCGTCTGGGCGAGGGGGAAGAGGTCGGCAAAAATATTGCGGCGCTGCTTTCCAACTCCACAAGCATAAATATGTTCGATATGCACCCGCCTTTCCAGATAGACGGCAATTTCGGCGGCGGCGCGGGTATCGCCGAGGCGCTCCTACAGAGCCACAGCGGCGTGATAATGTTCATGCCTGCCGTGCCAAAGGCGTGGGAGAACGGCTGCATACGCGGCTTCAGGGCGCGGGGCGGCTTCGAGGTATCATATACATGGGAAAAGGGCAGGGTAAAGTCCGCCAAGATAATTTCCCTGTGCGGCAATCCCTGCACAATATACAGCGAGCAGCCCTTTAAGCTTTAT
This sequence comes from Oscillospiraceae bacterium, assembly GCA_051881755.1. Lineage (GTDB taxonomy): Bacteria > Bacillota > Clostridia > Oscillospirales > Ruminococcaceae > UMGS363. The sequence continues at coordinate 1,362 of JBJEQM010000108.1, read as the reverse complement.
AAGGACGGCAAAGATAAGGCTTTCCAAAAAAATAATAATACATATACATTCTCTTCTGAAATTGGAGATGTTTATGAAATAATTTACTCTTGATTTTTCCCACAACATAGTGTATAATGTTAATAACTAAGCTGCTGCGCCGATCTTGTCTGCACATTTATCGGGATCGGTATGATAAACGGCTGCTGAACGAAAGGCGGTATAAAAATGAACGTAAAAATAATTAACGGTCAGTCCATGCCCAATATCCCTTGGCAGGATAAGCCCGAGGGCTGCAAGGACGTTGTATGGCGCTACAGCGCTAACCCTATCATTAAGCGCGACCACATTATGGTAAAAAAAGCTAACGGTTACAGAGAACCTTCAAACTCTATATTCAACAGCTCCGTTGTTCCCTTTGAAAACGGCGACTACAAGTTTGCAGGCGTTTTCCGTGTTGACGACAGAGAAAGAAACATGGAGCTCCATGTTGGCTTCTCCGTTGACGGCATCAACTGGGATATCAACGAGGAGAGGATCAAGTTCAAGTGCGATATCCCCGAGGTCGCAGAGTGGCAGTACGGCTACGACCCCAGAGTTTGCAAGCTTGAGGACAAGTACATCGTTACATGGTGCAACGCTTACGGCTGGAAGCCCACTATCGGCATTGCATATACATACGATTTCAAGGAATTTACACAGCTTGAAAACGCATATCTGCCCTTCAACAGAAACGGCGTTATGTTCCCCAGAAAGATAAACGGCAAGTACATGATGATGAGCCGTCCTTCCGACAGCGGTCATACACCTTTCGGCGATATGTTCATCAGCCAGTCTCCCGACCTCACATTCTGGGGTCAGCACAGACACGTTATGGGACCCTCCAAGGGCTGGGAGTCCACAAAGATGGGCGCAGGTCCTATTCCTATTGAAACAGACCGCGGCTGGCTCATTTTCTACCACGGCGTTCTCACCTCCTGCAACGGCTATGTATACAGCTTCTCCGCTGCTCTTCTGGATAAGGACGAGCCTTGGAAGGTACTCAAGAGAGGCGCTTCCTATCTCATCAGCCCTCAGGAAATGTACGAGCTCGTCGGCGACACAGACGCAGTAACATTCCCCTGCGCAAACCTTGTTGACGCCGATACAGGCAGAATTGCAATCTACTACGGCTGCGCTGATACCTGCACCGCTCTGGCATTCACAACTGTTGATGATGTTATGGACTTCCTCGACCACAACAGTCAGGTTTGATTTTATTACACTTATAATGTTGGGGCGCACATCGTGCGCCCTTTTTCACATATATAATACCCCCGATAATCGTGGATTAATACTAAACACCAATAAAAAACGGGAAAAAATCTGCGCCGAAATCCAATA
>JBJEQM010000107.1:0-2434 GCA_051881755.1 Oscillospiraceae bacterium | reverse complement strand
GGTCAGCCCGTACAAGGTGGAGGCCGTTGATACTCTCGGCGCGGGCGACAGCTTCTTCGGCGCGTTCCTTTCAAAGATAGCCAAAGCGGGCAAATCCTTGGAGGAGTTTGATATGGAGGACCTTAAAGAGTTTGCGCTGTATGCCAATGCCTGCGGCTCCCTCAGCTCGGCAAAGGCGGGAGCAATACCTGCAATGCCCACCGAGGAAGAGGTCATGGAGCTTTGCAAGAACGGCACTATGCTTTCATGATGTCTTTTGCTTTTATATAATGACTATAATGACAAAAATCCCCCTGCTTTGCGGCAGGAGGATTTTTTATTTTGTATAAGTACAGCACTGACCTATTCGCTGTCGTAATGCAAAGGAGCGAGCAGGCTCGACAATGTCATTGTCTGCGTTAAGGCTTTGCCGTTTTCGATAAAGCACTGTATTGAGCGGATAGGTCCCCATGGGATACCCCACCAGCCGCCGAAAAGCGTTATCAGCGTGGTCTCGATAAGCATTACCTTGTCATCTCTGCGGTGAAAGGACGTTCCCCTTGTCATTGTAAGCACCAGCACGGATATACACCACTGATACCTTACTATCTCTGTGGTGAGGGAGTACATCTTCCCCTCAAATTCACAGCTTTCGCCGTTTAATATCCTGTCTCCGTTAAGTATGAGAAATTCCTTGAAGCGCTCCATATGCTTTTTTTCAAGCTGCTCCAAGATAAAGCTGTATATCCACGCCGCCAAGATCAACCCCATGATGATCATAATGTCACCCCGTTATATCACAATATTACTTTACAGCTTCAAGGAGAGCGTCGGTGCGGTCTGTTCTTTCCCATGCAACGCCCAAGTCCTCACGTCCCATGTGACCGTATGCCGCAAGCTTTCTGTACTGGGGCTTGCGCAGTTCAAGGGTGCTGATGATAGCCGCAGGACGCAGGTCGAACACCTTGTTCACAGCCTCGGCAAGCTTTTCGTCGGACATCTTGCCTGTGCCGAATGTATCTACCAGCACGGATACGGGCTCTGCAACGCCGATAGCGTATGCAAGCTCTATCTCGCACTTGTCCGCAAGACCTGCGGCTACGATATTCTTTGCAACATATCGTGCTGCGTATGCGGCGCTGCGGTCTACCTTTGTGGGGTCCTTGCCGCTGAATGCTCCGCCGCCGTGACGTGCGTATCCGCCGTAAGTGTCAACGATTATCTTGCGTCCCGTAAGACCGCTGTCGCCCTGAGGTCCGCCGATAACGAAACGTCCTGTGGGGTTTACGAATATCTTGGTATCCCGCATAAGCTCCGCAGGTACGACGGGCTTGATAACGTTCTCGATAACGTCCTCGCGTATCTTGTCAAGAGATACCTCTGCGGCGTGCTGAGTGGAAACTACAATAGTGTCCACTCTGACGGGCTTGTCGTCGTCATACTCTATCGTTACCTGTGTTTTTCCGTCGGGACGGAGATATGGAAGCGTACCGTTCTTGCGCACCTCGGTGAGCTTCTTTGCAAGCTTGTGCGCAAGGGAGATAGGCAGAGGCATAAGCTCGGGTGTTTCGTTGCAGGCATAGCCGAACATCATGCCCTGATCGCCTGCGCCTGTCATAAAGTCGTCGGACTTTTCGCCCTCCTTATGCTCCAGCGCCTCGTCAACGCCGAGAGCGATGTCCGCGGACTGCTCGTCGATGGACTGGAGTACGGCGCAGGTATGTCCGTCGAAGCCGTATTTTGCGCGGTCGTAGCCGATGTCGATAACGACCTGACGTACTATCTTGGGTATATCCACATAGCAGCTTGTGGTAATTTCACCCATGCACATTACCATGCCTGTTGTGGTGCAGGTCTCGCAGGCAACGCGTCCCATGGGGTCCTGTTCGAGGATAGCGTCCAGTACCGCGTCGGATATCTGGTCGCAGATCTTATCGGGATGACCCTCTGTAACGGATTCGGATGTAAACAGTTTCTTTGCCATTTTTTATTCCTCCACTTTCATAATAATTTTGTCGGTGTTTTGCGCAGGCAAAATTCCGAGCGGACGCTCGGAGAGCAAAACCCGTAATTTGAAAATCAACGATTTTCAAATTTAATATGCCCAAAATGAAAAAGCGCCCGAAAGATACCTTTCAAGCGCATGAATTTCTTACAAAATTCCTCATCTCTCGGATTTTCACCGCAGGATTTAGCACCTTCTCCACCTAAAAGGCAGTCAGGTTGCCGGGCTTCACAGAACCAGTTTCTCCACCACTCTTGATAAGGCATATTAAATTATGTTTACATTATATCATATATTTCGCTGTATGTCAACAGGAATTTTATCCAATTGACAATTTTTCTGCGGCTACAGCATAATATGCTGAGCATTAAATTTTAACCGAATTTTTTGCAAAGTATTGACATAAATAGGGATATACGGTAAAATGGGTCTAGAAGTTTCCTAATATTA
>JBJEQM010000106.1:0-9552 GCA_051881755.1 Oscillospiraceae bacterium | reverse complement strand
TTTCAAGATTATCGGCTTGATTTTTTTCATATTTTAAATGGTGTTTAGTATAAATTCCAATTTATTTTTTCACCGTATATTTCTTTCTCTGCATCTTCTGCGCCTTGATGACTTTCATGCGCGAAAATTCCTCGCGCTCCTTTTCCTCAAGGCTGCCCGAGATGTATTTTACAATACTCTTGTACCGCGGGATAACTATATTCTGCAATGCGTTGGCTCGCGTCTGCGTCTTGCGGATAGAGTTGGTCAGACGGTATATGCTGTTTTCCACTTCCGCCAGAAGCACCGTCATGCGCTTTACCCTGTCAAAGCAGATATACGCCTTGTCAACGTTGCAGTCCGTGCCTTTGAAGCCGTAGTCCAGATGGAGACGATTTTCGGAATTAAGGGAAAGCTTCGGCAGCTCGCAGCCCATTACGCTGCGGTACGATACCGATAAACCGTTCTCCACAGGCATACCGTCCGCGATGTTCTGTACAACGCCGTGGGTAATGTTCGCCATTTGCAGCGCGGAGTACGCCTCGATATAGGTGTTGTCGATACTGCCGCGCAGCTCCTTTGCCTTATCCACCATTTCCATCAGCTCGCGGATAAGGATATTTCTTTTTTTATCCAGCAGCTCGTAGCCAAGCTGCGCAAGTGCAAGGGATTTCTGCGTGTTCAGCAGATTGCCCTTGGTGGGAAAAACCTGATCGGCCATTGTCCCTCGCTCCTTTGTATTTTACTTGAACATTTCCGCCGCGTCGGGGTTGTATTTTTCATCAAGCAGATGTTCGTCCACACGGTCAAGGGCGGATTTCGGCAGCAGCGACAGCAGATTCCAGCCCAAGTCCAGAGTCTCGTCAATGGAGCGGTTCTCGTCGTCGCGCTGTGATACAAAATACTTTTCAAACATCTTGCCGAAGTACATATAGGATTTATCCAGCTCGGACAGTTCGTCCTCACCGATTACCGAAGCCAGCGCGCGTGCGTCGCTTACCTTGGCGTAGCTTGCGAAAAGCTGGTTTGATACCGCCGCATGGTCGGCTCTTGTGTAGCCCTCGCCGATACCGTCCTTCATCAGACGTGACAGTGACGGCAGCACCGATATAGGCGGATAAACGCCCGACTGCTCCAGACCTCTGTCCAGAACTATCTGACCCTCGGTGATATATCCGGTAAGGTCGGGGACGGGGTGTGTGATATCGTCGTTAGGCATTGTAAGAATGGGTATCTGCGTGATAGAGCCCTCGCTGCCCTTGATAACGCCTGCGCGCTCGTAAATGGAGGCAAGGTCGGAGTAAAGATAACCGGGATATCCCTTTCGTCCCGGAATTTCGCCCTTGGAGGAGGAGAACTCACGCACCGCCTCGGCGTAGGACGTCATATCCGTCAGGATAACAAGGATATGCATATTTTTCTCAAAGGCAAGATACTCCGCCGCCGTCAGCGCACACCTCGGCGTGAGTATTCTCTCGATGATAGGGTCGTTGGAGAGGTTGAGGAACATTACAACACGCTGCAAAACGCCGCTTTCCTCGAAGCTGCGGCGGAAGTAGTCGGCAACGTCGTTTTTTACGCCCATGGCGGCGAAAACTACCGCGAAGCCCTGTCCGTTGTCCTCGGCTATCTGCGCCTGACGTACTATCTGCACCGCAAGCTTGTTGTGGGAAAGACCCGAGCCTGAGAAGATAGGCAGCTTCTGTCCGCGGATAAGGGTGGTCAGCGCGTCGATGGAGGATATACCCGTGTTGATATAGTTACGGGGATATGTTCGCGATACGGGGTTCAGCGGATGTCCGTTGATGTCCGCAGTCTTTTCGGGGAATATCTCGCCAAGTCCGTCGATAGGACGTCCCGCGCCGTTGAAAACACGTCCAAGCAGCTCGGGCGAGAGGGGCATTTCCATAGGCTTGCCCAAAAATCTTGTCTTGGTATTTTTCAGCGACAGGCTCTTTGTGCCCTCGAACACCTGGAGCACTGCACGCTTGCCCGATATCTCGACAACACGTCCGATACGGGTGCTGCCGTCCTCAAGACGAATATCAACTACCTCGTCGTAGGAAGCGCCGTCAACGCCGTCTATAACAACAAGAGGACCGTTGATTTCTTTGAGTCCCACATACTGTATACTCATACCGAAAGCACCTCCTGCATAAGCTTCTTGATACCCTGCTCCACCTCAACATTAAGCAGGCGGAACATCTCGGGCTTATCATTGGGAATATCATATTTCATCTTGATGACCTTCTCAAACACGCCCGTTTTCAGTATATCCGCCACGGAAATTCCCGCAGCCACAGCCTTGGAGGCGTTCTCGCGCAGAGAGAGTATCGCGCCCATCATAAGGAACTGCTTTTCAAGTGGTACATAGGTATCGTCCTTGTGATACGCGTTCTGCTGCAAAAATCCTACACGGACAGCGCGCGCAATTTCGATGGTAAGCTTCTGATCTTCGGGTAGAACGTCCGAGCCGATGAGCTTTACTATCTCCATGAGCTTGTTTTCCTCATGGAGTATCTTGGTTATTTCCTGACGGTATACAAGGAAGTCGCGGTTGACCTTTTCCTCGTAGAATGCGCCAAGGTCGTCCATATATTCGGAGTAGCTGTCGTTCCAGTTTATGGCAGGATAATGTCTTGCATAGGCAAGCGCCTTATCCAGCGCCCAGAAGCAGCGCACGAAACGCTTTGTATTCTGCGTTACAGGCTCGGAGAAGTCGGAGCCTTGGGGCGATACCGCGCCGATGATCGATACTGAGCCCTCGCTGCCGTTGAGATTTTCCACATATCCCGCTCTTTCGTAGAACTCGGATATACGGGAGGGCAGATATGCGGGGAAGCCCTCCTCTGCAGGCATTTCCTCCAGACGTCCGCTTATTTCACGGAGCGCCTCAGCCCAACGTGAGGTTGAGTCCGCCATGATAGCGATATGGTAGCCCATGTCGCGGTAATATTCCGCCAGAGTGATACCAGTGTAAATGGACGCCTCACGGGCAGCAACGGGCATATTGGAGGTGTTGGCGATAAGCACCGTTCTATCGGTGAGAGCCTTGCCCGTACGGGGGTCAACAAGCTCGGAAAATTCTTCGAGCACCTGCGTCATCTCGTTGCCGCGCTCGCCGCAGCCGATGTATACGATAATGTCCGCGTCGCACCATTTTGCCAGCTGATGCTGGGTCATGGTCTTGCCCGTGCCGAAGCCGCCGGGGACAGCCGCAGTGCCGCCCTTGGCGATTGGCAGGATAGTATCGATGACACGCTGACCCGTAATAAGGGGCTTGCTGATAGGCAGACGCTTTGCAAAGGGACGCGCCTGCTTGATAGGCCACTTCTGACAGAGCGAGAGAGATTCTTCGGTGCCGTCGGGCTTCTTTATTTTTACAACAGTATCGTTTATGGTATATTCGCCGTCGGGAGCAGTCCATATTACCTCGCCGCGCATATCGGGGCGGAGCATACATCTATGCTCGATAACTGGAGTTTCGGGGCAGACCGCATAAATATCGCCGCCCTCCAACATATCCCCGACCTTAACCTTGACGGTGACGCTGTATTTTTTCACGGTATCAAGAGCGGATACTTCCGCGCCCTCGGAGATAAACGCGCCGCTTATCTCCTCCAGCTTTTTCAGCGGACGTTCGATACCGTCGAAGATGTTAGAAAGTATACCGGGACCCAAGGTCGCGGACATAGGCATACCGCTGCCCGTCACGGGCTCGCCGGGTTTAAGACCCGTTGTGGATTCGTAGACCTGAATGGTGGTCTCCTCGGCGCTTATGGAAATGACCTCGCCCACAAGCTTTTTCACGCCCACATACACCATTTCAAGCATACTGAAATCGTCGGTATCCCGTACCTTGACAACAGGGCCGTTTATAGAAAATATAGTATTCAAGCTTTAAGCTTCCCCTTTCATACAGATCATGCAAAAGAGTTGCCTGCAACGAAAGCGCTGCGCTGCTCCTCAAGGTTGAGATCGTAGGTCTTGTCAACAATAGTACCCTTTTCCGCGGAGTATACCGCAAGACCGCCCAGCTTTATGCCGTCGTCCTGCACAAAGGTGACGTTCTGCGCCTTGACCGCCTTTTTCAGGTCGGCGGCGTACTTCATATCCTCGGGGGAAAGACGCACTTCCGCGCCGTCTCCCGCGTTGATGAGCACAAGGGTCTTGACCAGCCCGTCGAAGTAGGCGCTTGTTTTTCTGTACTCCGCGATACGCTCCTTGACGGTGTCGAACACCTTGTCGGAAAGCTCTTCTCTGTGCCGCAGGACGTTTTTCTTCATATCAAGCTCCGCGCGGGATATCTCCATAACATACTTGCTGCCGGTTTTCTTGGTAACGGCGGATATATGCTGTTCGGCAGTGCTTTGGGAGCGTTCCTCGGCGGCGGCGATGATGTTCTTCTTTTCCTCCTCCGCCTCGTCCAGCAGCTTCTCTACTTTTACATCTATCTCGCTGTTTACAGCTTCTATAAACCTTTGAAGCTTTTCATTATCTGCGCTCATACAAAACCAACCTTTCAGAGCTTCAATCCGATAGCGGATTCGATATAATTAGATATATTTTCGGTAATGTTGGAGGTGGCGTGACGGTCGGGTATCTCCACGATAAGGGGAGAACGGCGGTTGAGTTTAAGGTCATACACCAGCTCGGAGCAAAGCTTTACCAGCTTTTCCGTCATCAGCACCACCGCTACGGTCTTATCCTCCATAGCCTCGTTAAGGGCAGCCTTTACCTCCGCAGGCTCGTGGACGACCACGCCCTCAATGCCTGCAAGACGCATACCCATCTGCGTATCAACATTATCGCTTATAAGATAGAAGCGCATAACTGCCTCCGTTTACATGAATATCATAAGCAGCGCAACGATAAAGCCGTACAGCGCACAGCCCTCGCCCAGAGCAACGAAGATAAGCGCCTTGGAGAAGGACTTGGGGTCCTCGCTTACAGCGCCGATAGCCGCAGGAGCGGCAGCAGCAACGGCAACGCCGCCGCCGATAGAGCCAAGACCAACTGCAAGTGCAGCAGCAAGATATCTCATGCCGTCAGCGCTTGCGGGAGCGGCAGCTTCTTCGGTCTGAGCGGCAGGAGCGGCATCGTCCACGGTCTCAGCGGAAGCCAGCATACCTATAGGCATCATAAGGCACATCACCATAACTCCGCCGAATGCGCAGAGATTGCCGATAAGCGCCTTTTTAACGGACTTTGCGCCCTTGTTCTTTGTCATACAGAATATAACGGGAGCAAAAAGCACCGCAAGGATAACCAGGGGGATAAGAAAAATATACAGCATAACATAAACCTCCAAAATTTATTCTATGGTCTCATCATAGTTTATTTTAACGGGAGTAAAGGGCTTGCCGTCTCCCGAATAAAATCTTGAGAATATCTCGTAAAATTCAAGTCGCAGGGTCTGTATACCAACAAGCAGACCCTCGATACCCATTACAAAGGCGTTGCCAAGTATTACCACGATAGGTACAGCCGCCGAAGATACCTGCTTTGCCAGCGCCATAACAACGAGCATCATGGACGCGTGTGACAGCACAAAGCCGCCGATACGGACAAAGGACAGCGTATTTGTTGCATATCCCAGCAGGAACTCGAATACCTCGAAGAAGTTGGACGCGATGAAGTCCACCACGCCGCCCTCCATGTGGTATTTCGCGCCGCGCACCAGGCAGGACAGCGGCTCCCGCAGGAACATCATGATAAGGGGCAGTACGATAAGGCAGAGCACATATGCAAGGTTTATTATATTGTGACCAAGCAGAGCAGCAACGCCGCCGAAAAGTATTGAGCCGAAGAAAACCAGACCCGCAATGCCGTTGTTGCCGAACAGCGCCTCGGCGTAGGTCTTGTTTTTTATGCCCGTGACAATGTTTATCAGTATGGATATGAACATTATCAGCACGCCGATAACGATAGCGCCTATGAGTATTGTGGTAACATTATCCATTACCTTGAACGGCAGAAACGTTATGCCAAGCTTTTCGTATACGGGGTCGAGAAGCTCCTCATAGCCGAACACGCTGCCGTACAGCAGACCGAACACCGCGCCCGATATGCCCACTCTTACCAGAATGGGTCCCAGCGCAAATTTCTTGAATTTCCACAGCAGCGCGCCCAGTATGGCAAGCACGATACCCTGTCCGAGGTCGCCGAACATGATACCGAACAGCAGCGTATACGTTATAGCAACAAATGTGGTGGGGTTGATACCGTTATATGACGGCAGACCGTACATCTCCACAAACATGGAGAAGGGCTGAGTGAACTTGTTGTTTTTCAGACGTATTGGCGGTGCAAGCTTGCCGTTTGCGTCCGCGGGCTGCATGACAACGGAAACGCTTTCCATATCGTCGAACAGCTTCATAAAGCCCTCGGATTCGCTCTTGGGAACGAAGCCCACGATATAGAATTTATCGTTTGTGACAGCCGCCTTGTTGCGCAGGTCGAAGTTATCATGCTGAGACTTTGTCCGTGCGAATATCATGTTCAGGTCGGGCTTGGATTTTGCCATGAACTCGTCAACCTCGGCGGCGGCAGTCTCAACGGCGGCGCGGTTCTCGTCTATCATGGCGGTAAGCTCCGTCAGAGCGTCCTCGGAGGTGCCGTGAACAAAGTCCGCGATGTGGATACGCTCAAAGTACAGGGACTCGAATATCTCGTCGATATGCTCCGCCACGGAGAGGGGACAGGCGTAAACGCCCCAGTAATATTCCTGCTCTTCCGTGAAATATGTGAAATAGAACAGCTCGTCGTCGTAATAGGGCAGCTTGTTGTAGCTGTCCACGGGCAGCCTGCCGAAGCGCACCTTGATAAATTCGCAGGAGAAAAGCTGCTGGAAATCCGCGTCCAGACCTTTCAGGTGGTTTACCTGATTGAGCGCCTGTTCATACTGCACAAGCTTATCGGCAGCGGCTTTTTTCTTATCCAGAAGCTCGTCCAGCTTTTTCCGCACCGCGCGGACGTATTTGTCAAGCTTGTCAAGACTTCTCTTTTCAATGGATGAATAGTCCGTATTTTCAAACTTGACCCCCGTCTTTGCGGATATCTCGCTGAGCTGCTTCAGTATAGGAGTGTAGGGATTTTCCTCTTTCAGAACGCTGAAGCCCTTGTCCTTGCCCGTCAGCTTTGAGGCGGACTCGATATGGAAGCAGCCGCAGTCGCTGAGCTTGACCAGCACCGCGTCAAGGTCTTTTGTCAGACCCGCGATATTGACAAACTCCATTTTTTCAATTGACATAGCCGAATTTTACCCTTCTTTCATACTGTCACACAAGTAACAGAGACTCTATTTTTTTCGCGGAAATACCGTAGCGCACTCCCTCGATAATGCTTATGAGATTTTGCAGCTCCACTTCCATAAGGTACATAAAGGAGTACACGCTGACAGGCGCGGAGCATGAGGATTTCAGCGCCAGCTTTGCATAGCGGAAACGAAGCATGGACATACAGTATTCCAGATCGTTCATATCCGCGCCCAGGTCCGCAAGCTGCCTGCCGTAGTAGGTCTTGGAAAAGCGCTTGATAAATTCCTCAGAATCGGGAGCGGAGTAAATTTCCTCCTGCTTTGCCTTGGAAAGCCGCCCGTAAAAGGGCAGTATATTTTTTTCTATCTCCTCCGCGCTCTCGCTGAAATACGCCGTCATGCGGTAGGAGTTTATAACATTGATAAGGTCAACGTCGGTGAGTATCATGGAGTTGAGCTTCTTGGCTGTTTCCCCGCCCCACGCGGACACGGTCTTTTCCACTCGCGCAAGATAATATGTGCGCAGACGCACCTCACATTCGGTGTAGTCCACCTTGCCGTTTTCATCGGAGGCGATGCCTTTCAGTACGCTGCCGTAGGGGGTCTTTGCGATAAATTCCATCAGCTCCTCAAAGCTGCGTATCTTGGCTATCTCTATAAGGTCGAAGCTTACCAGATCCTGTATATAGAGAGGCAGTCCCGTTATCTGATTATCCGATTTGGCGTTGATATGGCGTATACAGCTTAAAATAACGTCTATCTCCGCGCCGATTATCTTGTAATTGTAAAATTCCTGCCCCGAGATATGCTCGAAGCGGGTTATCTTGCGGTACATCTCGAAAATATGCCTGCGCAGGATATCCTCCAGCATACCGCGGTGGATAGTGTTTGTGTCCACGGGAGCGAGCACCTGTGCGAAGTGTGTGTTTTTCTTGAGATAGTCCGCGATGTCCGCCACGCTCTGCCTTGCGGCAAGCTCGGTGTAATCCTGCGGCATGAGCCGCTTGCCGTACATGGCGCGTATCTTGGCGACGGTGGCGTTGTAGCTGCGTTTCATTTTCAGCATAGCGTTATCACCCTATCAGCTTATGACAGCGGAGAATATCTTATCCTCCCACATGGAATGGCGCTCGCCGAAGACCTTGTCCAGACGGGCTATCTCTTCCTCGCCGCTCTTTTTTATATTTTCTATCTTTTCCTCGGCGCGGCGGCGCTCGTCCTCGTCAAGCTGCCTGAGCTTTTCGTCTGCCGCCTTGACCTTGTCGCCTATGATACGCTCCTCCTCGGCTTTTGCCTCGGCAAGGATAACGTTTCTTTTGTTTTCCGCCTCGGCGAGTCTGTCCTTGGCGTTTTTGTCAATTTCCAGTATATTGGTGATGATACTGTTATCCATATATAACACCTCACATATAAACGGTATTTCAATGAGTATATATTTTATAGGGACGGGTCGACCGTCCCCATGACCGATACCATTATAATCGGGACGGAAAACCCGTCCCCTACGGTACATATACGATACATATACAATGCCCGCACGCCGCGGCGCGCAGGCAGTATAATACATTAATTCTTCAGACTGTGCAGCGGCGCAGGGATCTGACCGCCTCTGCTTATAAATTTTGATGGAGAATACTTGTTTATGCTCATAACGGGACCCTTGCCGAAGAGACCGCCCCAGTCGAGGAAGTCGCCCTCCTTCATGCCGATAGCGGGGATAACTCTTACGGCGGTGGTCTTGCAGTTTACCATGCCGATAGCTGCCTCGTCCGCGATAAGGGCGGAGATAACGTCCGCAGGAGTGTCTCCCGGAATAACTATCATATCCAGACCCACGGAGCATACAGCAGTCATGGCTTCCAGCTTTTCAATGGAGAGTGAGCCGCGCACGGCAGCGTCTATCATGCCTGCGTCCTCGGAAACGGGGATAAACGCGCCCGAAAGTCCGCCGATGCGCGAGCAAGCCATTACGCCGCCCTTTTTGACCGCGTCGTTGAGCAGAGCCAGCGTAGCGGTAGTACCGCAGGCACCGCAGCTTTCAAGACCGATCTCCTCAAGAATGTGAGCAACGCTGTCGCCCACTGCGGGGGTCGGCGCAAGTGACAGGTCAACAATGCCGAAAGGCACGCCCAGACGCTCGGAGGCGGTCACGCCGACAAGCTGTCCCACTCTTGTAATTTTATATGCAGTTTTCTTGATAATATCCGAAATTTGTGTGATGTCCGCGTCGGGATATTTCGCAAGTGCGGAGCGCACAACGCCCGGACCGGAAACGCCTACATTTATAATGCAGTCGGGCTCGCCAACGCCGTGGA